>VGFB01000847.1 GCA_016869015.1 Armatimonadota bacterium | reverse complement strand
CCGTCACCGTCGTTGTCGTAGGACGGAGCGCTGCTCCGTCACCGTCGTTGTCGAAGCAGGCGCTTCGACCTACGGTGACAGACCCCGGCAATCAGGGGTGACGGCGCACTAGTGCGCCGTCTCGCGTGATAGTAGTGATTGCGCTATAGTGGGCTACCTGCAGCAGGACTCGCACCCATCATCGCAGGAAGCGAGGTAGCCCACGATGCGCAAGAAGTACGTCGTGCAGCTCAGTCCCGAGGAACGGGAGCGTTGTGCAGAGTTGGTGCGGTCGGGCGCGGCACCGGCGCGGACGTTGATGCACGCTCGGGTGCTCTTGAAGGCGGACAGCGGACCGCAGGGACCGGGTTGGACGGATGCGGCGATCGCCGAGGCGGTGGAGGTCAGGGCGAGCACCGTCGGCAAGCTCCGCCACGCGCGCTGGGAGCGCAACCTCAGCCCGCACCCCGTCGCCCAGTACGCCCGGGATCTCAGGCACTGGCGAGCTACCTCGAACGCAGGCGGGTGCCCCTGGACACCGACGCCATCACCGTGTCGTAAGTTGCTGGCCCGCAGATACACCCCGTTCCGGCGGGTCAGCGTTGACGTGCACTGCGGCGGCGGATAAGATGCCGTTTGGCCCTGCCGTCCTGCGCCAGGAGAGCAAGACTGCCACAAACCCTCATTGAGGGTGGTGCCAAGACGGGGGCTAGCCCGCGCGGGTAGAGCGTCACATTGCTCCTGTGCCATCCCAGGGAGGCGGCTGTACGATGTCCTTCAACGGAGGACGCCAGGCACCACTTCGACACTCACAGAGCCAAGGCGCTCAGTCTCAGCGATACTGAACACCGAGGGTGGCGACTGCTGGGAGATCGGTGAGAGCCAGGAGCCAGCGTCCCGCGAACCAGCAGAGCGCATTCCAGAGCCGGTCGCTTGCCGACCCAACTCGGTGGGGACGGACCACGCCGGAAGAGACACGGCCCGGAGGACGGACCCTTTCGAGGGGCCAGCGTGCGGGAAGGGGACTGCTGTCCCGCTTCGTGGCGCATGTGCCTCAAGTCCGCGGCTGGCCTCGAAACCTGCGAGGCATCTATCGACGGCACGGGATCTCGGTCCCGCGCGCTGACTGGGAGAGGTGTCTGACAGCTACGCGACGCAGGTAGCACAGAGCCTGGGGCTGATGTCCGTCGGCGTGCCCGGCATTGTCCAGGGCGAATGGCAACCGCGGGTGCGAGAGAGAGCATACCATGCACAGCCTACCCCGAGCGCTGACGTGTGACACCGTGAGAGCCGCGGCGCTGGCCCTGCTGGTTGCGAGTGCCGCCCATGGCGAGGTGTTCCCCCTGGACGCTAGTCTGGCCAACCGGCAACGACTGGAAGCGGCAGTTGAGTACATACTCTCGCTGAGTGACGCGCAGACCGCGGCCATGGTACCGGTGACCGGTGGCGGAATCTACTTCACGAGTTGCCCGAACTGCGCATACGGCGCCGAGGAGGCAGACTGCTTCGAGGATGCCTGGGACCCGCGCCAGCCGGGGCGCCTGGTCTGCAAGGGCTGCGGCGAGGTCTACCCGGGAAACCCCAAGTACCCGGACGACGAGTATCTCGAGGTGGAGGCCCCCGCGGGGGCCAGGCACCGGCTGCACTACTACGAGCGGCCGGCGGACGGCTATCGCTTCTGGTTGCGCGCCCATGCCGAGTACTGGGCGCGCGAGTACCTCCAAGACATGGCCCGCGACCTGGCCGACCTGTACCGCCTCACGGGGGAGGACCGCTATGCGCACCGGGCAGCGGTGATCCTGAACCGGTTCGCCGAGGTCTTCCCCGGCTATGTCCACAAGTTCGACTATCCCTTCCGCCAGAAGCAGTTCGCGCCGTACCACCAAGACCGCATCCCCGACACCCCCAGCGACTACCGCACGGCCCGCTGGACCTGGTGGGCCTACATGGACATCCCGGTGGACCTGATCCACGCCTACGACGGACTGCGCGACTGGCCCGGCTGGGAGACGTTCGCCGACGGTCAGGCGCGACAACGGGCCAAGCGGGACCTGCTGGCGCCGCTGGTGGAGTTCGTGCTAGGCTACCCCGACGACGCCAGCAATATGTCGATGACTGTGTGGCGCGGCGCCATTCTGGCTGGCCAAGTGCTCGAGCGACCCGAGTGGGTTCACGAGAGCGTGCGCCGCTTCGAGCATCTCCTGGCCACGCGCTTCCTCTATGACGGCCATTGGCTGGAGACCGCCGACTCATACGCAGTGCAGACGCGAGACGCGCTGGCAGTGGTCATGGACACCGCCGCCGGCTACAGCGACCCACCGGGCTACCAGGACCCCGTGGATGGCCGCCACTTCGCCGACCTGGATCTGCGGCGCATCGCTCCTGACTACGAGGTCGCCGACGAAGCCATCGGTGCGGCGCGTTTGCCGGACAACCGCCTGCTACCACTGAACGACACCTGGAGCATACACGGCAAGGTGGGCTACTGGCGCCCAGACGTGGATGAGCCGCGGGAGCGTATGGCGTCAGTCCTGTTGCCGGGAACCGGGCTCGCCGTGCTGGGCGGTGGCGCCGGCGACGACCAACTGCACTGCTGGCTCAACTACACCATGGGGACCCATCACAAGCACCACGATGCGCTGTCCCTCGGTCTGTGGGCCCATGGGCACGAGCTGTTCAGCGACATCGGCTACACCTGGACCAACTACCGGCAGCACTGGTCCGTGACGACGATGTCGCACAACACGGTGGTGGTCAACGGCGTCGACAGCGGGCTGGACCGCTGGCATGCCGGCCATCGCCTGCTGGCCTACGCCAGCGACAGTCGCGGCTTCCACCTGGCCGCGGCGGAGAGTGAGACTGCCTACCCGCAGGTCACCTCGCGCTACCGCCGGACGTTGGCGATGATCGGCACGGACAGCCGTGACGCCTATCTGGTAGACATCTTTGAGGTATATGGCGGGACGCAGCATGACTGGCTGCTGCATGGCTGCCGCGATGCGGACAGCGTGGCCACAACGCCGGGGCTGACGCTTGAGGCGTACCACGGGACCTTGATGAACGACGGTCTGGCGTTCCAGCCGCCGCAGTCTCTGGAGGCCC
>VGFB01000846.1 GCA_016869015.1 Armatimonadota bacterium | reverse complement strand
ACGCCGCGCAGCCGCCCGGCCCAACCTGGAGGTAGAGGGTGTGCTCGCGGTTCGGCTCGTAGTAGCGAAGGTCGTTGGCGTAGTAGAGACTGACCCGGTGCAGGCCGGCGGGGATGGTGAACGTCTCGCTTATCCCGGGCCCCTGCCCGCAGGGCACGCCGTGCCCGCCGTCACAGTAATTCTGGTGGTAGCGCAGCCCGCTCACGGGATCGATCTGCATGGCGGCCGTGACGACCCCATCCCGATCGGTCCGCCATGTCATCGGCCCGACGCGGGCACGGATCTGGCCCGCCAGTGGGCCGGCCCGGCGCGCATCAGGCATCGCCGCGAAGAAGCACGCCTCCTGCGCGTAGCGTCGAGGCCACTCGCCCCGCGTCTGTCGATCCTCCCCCAGGTACACAACCGTACCCGGCAGCGTCGCCGAGCGCAGCAGCTCCTCGTGCGCGCGCACCCGTTGCACCGCGTACGCCGCTTCCTCGCACGTCATCAGGTCCACGCCGCCCGCGGCGAGGGCCTCGTAGAGGGCAAGCGCCTCCTGGGCCCGGCCCAGGAACTCGTGACACTCGGCCCTCCACTGCACCAGCCGCGGCCGGGCGCATGCTGGGGCGGCGGCGACCGCGCGATCCAGCCACTCCCCGCCTGCACTCCACTCGCCTCGCCTCATGCGGATGACCCCGAGGTCGCGGGCCACGATCCACTCCAGCCCCGCGGCCGTCGGGTTCGTCGCGGCCTCGGCCCGCAGTTCCTCATACCGCCCCTCGGCGACCGCATACTCCCCGGCGTCCAGAGACGCCTGCGCAGCGGCCAGTGTCGCCAGGGCGGCGAGGGGGAGTCCTTTCACGTGGGTTGCGAGCTCCTGCCAGATTCCCGAGGCGGCGAGGGGCTCGCCCCGGTTCAGCGCCGCCACCGCGTCGGTCCAGTACAGGGCCGCCACCCACGCCCGATCCGCGTCTTCCTCCAGCACCCGGAAGGCCGCCGCCACATCGGGGACCGCGGGACCGCGCTGGATCTGCGACAGGTAGAGCGCGTTGTCTGCCAGATGGCTCTTCACCGCGGGCGGCGCGTGATCACCGAGCGTGTCCAGGCCCAGCGCCAGAAGCGCGACCGCCCCCTTGGTCTCCGGCCCGGCCGCGATGCGCAGCGCCGTCTCCCTGCCCGCCGGGGTCAGAGGGTACCGGGCCAGCAGGAGCTCGTCGGTCTCGGCGGCCAGCGCGTCGTCCTGACGCAGACGCGCGACCTGTCCCAGGCGCGCGTAGGCCGCGGCCAGCCTCGGATGGCGGTCCACCTCCCAACGCAGCTTGCGGTACGCCTCCACACCCGCGCGGCGCTGGTAGGCCTGAATGGCCTCCTCGTAGAGCGCGAGCGCCCGCTCGAGGCAGCGCCGAGCGTCGCCGAGGGCCGCGGCGCGCGCGTACTCCGTGGCGGCGGCCTCGTAGGCGGCCACCGCCTCGATCTCCGGTTGGGTGTTCCCCGCCTCAGCCTCCCGCTGCGCAGCGACCGCCTCGAAGCCCCCCGGCACGCGCCGGCGTTCGGCCTCGCCGGCGAGCGCCAGGGTCTCCACATCGCCGGCGTCGAGGGCGAAGTCGGCAAGCGCCCGCAAGACCTCGCCCGAGGGGTCCCCGGCGGCGATGGAGGGCGCCAGCGCCTCGACCGCTGCCGCCGGGTTCCCACTGAGCCGGAGCTGCTCGACCGCGAGGAGGGCGAACTCCGGGTTCGCGGGGTCGAGCCTCGCCGCTTCCGCAGCCGCCCGCCCGGCTTGCAGGTGCGCCCCCAGAGCGGCGTAGTTCTTCGCCAACCACAGATGGTGTGCGGCGATGTCCGGACGCCGGCGGACGACCTCCTCCATCACCGGCACGCCGAGCTCGGGCCGCCCGAGGTCCGCGCACGCCGCCCCCACGAAGAGCATCTCCATGATCGGCAGGTTCAGCCACTCGTCCCCGGCCGCCCACTCCGCGAGGATCTCCTGGTGCAGCCGCAGGTCGTCGGGACGCTGCGCGGACACCAGCCACTGGTACAACCGCACCCGGTCGGCGACGGAGTCGGGCTGCCGGAGCAGCACCCGCTCGAGCATCGTTACCGCCTCATCCTGCCTTCCGGCCTCCCACAGCCGCTCGGCCGCCGCGCGGGTCCACTGCTCCGCGACCGCCGGGCCGTCGTCGGGCTGAGGGAAGACCGGGCCGTACGGCCCGGCAATGAGAAGGCACACAGAGACACAGCGGAGGCCGACGGAGATCCTGCCACGGCATGGGTGATCCGAAGCCACAGTTTCCCCCCCGGAAGGACGGACCGCACCATTGCCTGTCAAGGGTGTCTTACGCTTCATCCGGAGGCCCGGTTCTGTTCGCCGGGCGAATTGCGCTTTCCTGAGGGGGTCCGACTCCTCTCAGGGGGTCCCGCCCGCCCCTGTCGGGGCGGCAAAGGAGGGGGGCGCCGGTGTCCGCGGGCTTCGCCCACGGTCAGCCATCAGGCGCCCCTTCGGGGCTGAGGTCCCCCCCTCCGAACCCGCCGGCCTTCGGCGGTCGCACCCTCCCGGGCCGGCAGGGGCGGTTGACGGGGAGGGGCAGAAGGCTGTAACGTTGGTCTTCCGCAGGCAGATGGAGGCCCCACCGACCGCCGCAGGAGGTGAATAGGGAGGTCTTCGGGCCGCGAATGCCGAATTCGGCTCCACTTACCTAGCCCGGCGCCGCCGGGGGTTTTGCTGTGTCTGGCGGCCGGGCAGTCTCCGAGGGGTGTTGGCAGCATGAACATCACAGCATACCGACAGGCCGCCGTGAAGGCGGTAAGGTGGCTGCTCTCACAACAGAACGACGACGGCTCCATCAACCCGGTCGACCAGGGCATCGCCGCCTACTACAAGGTGCCCTACGCGCTCAGCCTGGCCGGGCGAACGCCCGAGGCCGTCCGCCTGCTGACCTGGGTCCGCGAGAACGCCTTCACGGAGGAGGGGGACTTCGGGGGGCGCTACCCGCGCATCGGCGCGCACCAGGTCTACTACCACTACGCCAACTCCTGGCTCATCTGCGGCGCCCAGCGGCTGGGCCAGTTCGATCTCTCGCTGAAGGGGGTCGACTTCCTGCTGTCCCA
>VGFB01000845.1 GCA_016869015.1 Armatimonadota bacterium | reverse complement strand
CGCCTGACGGTACATGCGATGTCCTCTTGCTATTTGGAGATGGGTTCCACATAGTAAGTGCGACTGAGTATTGACAATATGAACGGGGGGGTATCATCACATGGACCTTCCACGTGAGGTCACTGCGGATCAGCACAAGCGAAGGGCGGCGGGGACAATGAGACATCTGTCGATGGCGGTTGCGTGTCTGGCGTGCGTCGTGCTTTGCGCGGTCGGCTCCGTTCTCGCGCAGGAGACAGGCGTGGAGGAGCTCTCCCCGGCGGAGATGGAGGGCATCGAAGGTAGCCAGACCGGGGAGTCGTGTGACTACGCTCCGGCCATGCGTACTGAGGGCCAGGGGTACCCGTGGAGCCACGTATGCCCGCCGGGAGAGGATTCGAAATGCATGGCTGACGGGGATGCACTCGAAGGGGATTGGTGCATCCGCAAGGTGGCGCGTCTGGGCTACCATCAGTGCACGAGCCAAGGCGCGTCGTGGTGGCAGCAGTGTTGGCAGTGCAGGTTCCACTGCTACCGGGTCCTCAAGTACCCCCCAGGGATGGGGGGCTCGTGCAACAACGGGGACCCTGAGCAGCAGTGCCAAGGGCAGCCCCAGGGGTTTGCGGAGGTCGGCAGCTACGTGTATGCGTGGGGCATGTCAGGCGGGACGGGGTGGGTCTCCATGTAGGTGTGCGCCGGTTCGGTCGGCGGCCCTCGCCAGGTTCTTGGTGGCGCGCTACGCAGGGCCGGCTTGGCTGTGGCTTCCCCCGGACCGGACTAGTGCCCTGTCAGGCATGATGTGTGTCGTTGTCGTCCGTGCCTGCGGCTCACCAGAGCCGCGCCCTGGGGGCTCCAAACGGCTCTGCGAGTCGGGTGACTCGCAGGCACGAACCGCGCAGATCACGGCTGACAAAGCACCAGCTGCCGCGCGAAGGGGGAGTTCGGCATGCGACTGGGCGTTCTCGCGCGCGTTCTCGTTGCGGGCAGTGCCGTACTGCTCACATGTCTGAGTCTGTCCGTGCCTCCGGGCACTCCCTCCGCAGTCCCCCAGGATGACGGACCCTCGATTGAGACCATCCTCCGCGGCATCGAGGCGCGAGCGGACGGCCTGTCCTTCCGCGGACGGTTCGTTCAGGCTGAACTGCACAACAAGCGACGGGTCGAGTTGCAGAAGCGCTTCGAGCCAGCCCATACCGACGTGCTGAGCCTACGCCAAGGCTTCACCGATGGGGTTCTGGACCTGTCCTTGGCGGACGCCGCGTACGATCAGACGGGCACGCGCTGGCGCTATGAGAAGGGGGCGGTCGCGCTGTCGGGGATGCCGCTGCTCGAGTGGCTTGTCACGGGTCCGTACCCGTACTTCGCGCGGGAGGTATACCGCTCCTCAGTGTCGGATGGTGATTCGGTCCGCGAGTACTACCGGCCCTGTAACACGTTCAACATCCGCCCTCTGGAGGGGTACAACGACATCTTCGGAATCCAGCAACTCCGCTGGGAGATGCTGCGGACCATGCCGTACCACATGCCGTTCAGCATGACGTTCAGAAACACGGAGGAGGCAGCGGTTCGTTACTGCGGGGTGGACACAGCGGACAGCATCGAGTGTCAGGTCTGGGCGTGCGCTGGGCTGCACACCCCGCCCAGGGGCTACGCCCGCATGTGGGTGGCTCCGCAACTGGACTTCGCCATCGTGCGCGATGAGCAAGTTCGGCTGACCGCGCAAGGGAAGCCGAATAGCTGCATCGTCATCCGCCGCTGGGACTGGGATGTTGCCGAGGGGGCGCCCCTGCACGTCCCACGCAAGGTTCAGGTGGACCAGTACTTCATTGAGGGGACGTCACCGACTGCGCCCAAAGGGGAGGGGGAGTTCGGGTGGTGGCAGAGTTGGCTCCTCGCGGTCGATGAGCTTGAGCTCTCCGACCAGCCGCTGGCAGCGGAGGACCTCGACGTCTCAGTGCCCTTCGACGCCCATGTGTACGATGTCGGGCAGGAGTCGTACCGGCCGCGCATCTCATGGAACCCGGACCGGCTGATCGAGGTGCTGGGCGAGTTCCGGGTTCCTGACCAGCTTGGCGAACGCCTGAAGACCGAGGACGCGGAGGAGGTCATGCTCGGTGGGTAGCCTGCAGGCCGCCGTGGCTCTGCTCTGGCTGTCGGGCCGGTGTGCCGCGCAGCCGTGCGCTGACATGCCGCCGCGACCGGCGCCACAGAACTGCGGCGTGTCCGCCCTCGAGTCCCTTGCCTACCTCATGGGACGGCCGCTCTCCGGAGAGCAGGCGTCCGCCGTCGAGGCGGCGCTCGCGGGCGACACGGTCTCCATGCTGCAGATCAAGACGGCGGGCGAGGCCGTCGGGCTCTCCCTGCGAGGCGCGCGCGCCTCGCTTGATGACCTGCTTCAGGGCGTGCCCGGGCCGAGGATCGTCCACTTGGCCGACCCCGCGCACTTCACCGTGCTGCTGCAGGCAGACGCGGAATGGGCGCAGACGATGGACGGGGGGCGACTTGTCCTCCTTCCCCGCAGCGAACTCGAGCGGCACTATACCGGCGAGGCCCTGGTCCTTCAGATGCCGGACCTCGACGATGCTCCAAGAGCCCAACCGGAGGCGCTCTGCCATGCCTTCGGAGTCACAGGCGTGGGGCAGGAGGTCGAGCACTGCTTCCGGGTTGCCAACGGCGGGAGAACGCCGCTCACCCTCCAGGTTCCGGAGCCCGACGGGTGAGGCGGGCCGGAGGTGACCGTCGGTCAGGCGGTCCTGCAACCAGGCGAGGCGGGCGACGTCCTCGTCAGCCTGCAGATCAATGATCCGGGCCCGTTCACGAAGTCCGTGGCCGTGGCGACCAACGATCCTGCGGCTCCGCTCCTCTACTTCACCCTCCAGGGAGAGGTTCCGGTCGGCGTCGCGATCAGGCCTGCTCGGGTGCGGGCGGCGCTGGACTGGGGCCGGCCGTACGAGCGCGCCTTGCGTCTGACGGGGCCGCAGCAGATGGAGGTGGCCGCAGCAACGCTTCGTGAGTCCCTCGGCGAAGTGGCGATGGAAGCCATCGATCCCCCTCGGGAGGGCATGAAGGCGTGGGACGTGCGGCTCACGATCCCGGCCGGTCTGGCAGTCG
>VGFB01000844.1 GCA_016869015.1 Armatimonadota bacterium | reverse complement strand
GGCTCTGCCCCAAGCGGAAGTCGAGGCGGTCGCCGCCGGTCGGACGCTTACGGTTCAGGTCGGCGCGCCCGACGGCGGCGCAGTGACCGGAGCGGCGGCCAAGATCACCTTCGAGCTGGACGAGGCACAGCCCGTGGTACATGTCACCGGCGCCGAGGAGTCCGCCGAGGACAGCACGCACGTGACCGGTAGCATCTGCTGCCCGAAGGGCGCCTTCCCCCTAACCGCCGGAACGCCGGGAGCGTGTCTGGCGATCCCTTACCTCGACGGCGCCATCGTCCCGATGGACTTGCCCGGGGCCCTCCCTCCCCCTCGGGTCTTCAGTGGGTTTGGCATCAACAGCCTCCTCGCCGGATGTTGGGGGGTCTGCACGCCCAAAGGCAGCGTCGTGGGCGTCTTCACCGACCCGTACATGGCCCTCGGATACCGCCTCGACGGCTCGACCGCCTGCATTGACGCCATTGCCGAGGCGCTGCCGCTGGACCTGCGCTTACGGTTCGTCGAAGGCGGCGACTACAATGCCGTGGCGTCCGTCTACCGCAGCTACGTCCGCGACCGTCACGGGCGGCGACCGCTGGCGGATCGGTTCGAGGAGGAGCCGCGCCTGGCGGAGCTGGTCGGCGCCCTCACCGTGCCTGCCTGGCACGTCTACTACGAGGCGGGAACCAATCGCTTCGCGGTCGGGCGGACCTTCCAGGGCACCGCCGACATCGCTCAAAGGCTCAGCGATGCCGGCGTCGGCAAGGCCCTGTATATCGTCACCGGCTACGGGCAGTACGGCCACGACTACGGATACCCCGACATCCTTCCCGTATCCCGTGGCGCCGGCGGCGACGTCGGCCTTCGCGCCCTCGTCGATACTGCTCAGGCGCTGGGCCACTCCTGCGCGGCCTATCTCAACTACCAGGTGCTCTTCAAGCAGTCTCCCAGCTACAACGCCGACACTGCGGCCATACTCACCCCGGGGGGCGAGCCGGCCGATCCGTGGGGGCGCACGCTCCGCGGCGGTGCGTGCTGCGTCCTCTCCTCCACGGCCGCCGTGGCGCGAGCCGAGGCGGACATGCCCAAGCTCGCCGCGATCGCGCCCTTCGACCTGTGCTGGCTCGACTCGTCGGCCGCTCATCCGCTGTTCGACAACTACAACCCGCTGGACCGGTATGACCGCCGTCGGGACCTGGCCAACCGTCTCAAGCTCGGCGAGATCGGGCGGGCGCACTTCCCGCTGGTCGGCTACGAAACCGGCGCGGACTGGTGCATCCCCCAGTGCGACTACGTCAACCACATCGGCTGGTACCAGAAATGGGGCGTGTGGGTGCCGCTGTACGCTCTGATCTACCACGACCCGGCGCTCATGGCCGGGCAGAAGCAGTGGTGGGCGGGGTGGGACGCCTTCATCGACGATATCGCCGCAGCGCGCTCCCCGGTGGTCGACATCAACGACCCGTATGCCCCGCGCCCGGACGGGTGCGCCGACTCCTACGACACCGCCGTCGCGCTGTACGACACTCTCACGGACTGGGCGACTCTCGCTGCCTCCTCGCCGTCACTGACCCACCGCTTCCTCAACCCCTCGTACTCGGTCGAGATGACAGCCTGCGGCGACGAGGGCGTCGCCCTCGTGAACCGTGGCCCGGCCGACTACGCGTACGCGGGAGGGGCGGGCCTGCCGGAGGCCGTCCTGCCCGAGTGGGGCTTCATCGTGCGCACCCCGGGCTCATCCGCCTATCGCGTCGCCAGTATTGGCAAGTGCTCCTACGACGCGCCACTTTGGTGCGTCTACTGGTCGGGGGATGGGGCGCCGCTCGACGAGTCCGCCACGGTCGGCGTCTACCATGTCAGTGGGCCGCCGGTCGCCGTCCTCGAGAACCGACACACCGTGGCCTCGGTCGGCGGGCGACGGCTTGCTGCAGTGAGCCAGGCCAACGGCCTGAACCGATTCGAGGTCCCGGTGGACACGCGGACCGTGGTGGTCCAGTTCCAGTAGTAGCGAAGCCGGGGGACACGATGCTGGGGACAGCGCCCGCAGGCGGTTCGCCATTCCCCGATGCGGCCACGGAGGCCGGGGACCTCGACTGGCAGTTCCTGTTGCCGCTGCCCCTCGGACGCGTGCTGCTTCTGGGGGGCGAAGCCGGGCTCTCCGAGGTGCTGCTGCGCCGGGCGACCTCCGTCGTGTCTCGGCCCCTGGATGGCCCGTCCGGCCTGGGTCGCCGCGATGCAGGCACGCTCGGCTCCGAGGCCTCCTGCCCGGCCGCCCTCCACGACAACGCCGGCCCGTTCGACACGATCATCGCGCCGGGAGGTGTGGTGTGCCCGAGCCTGGCCGACACGATCCGTCGCACCTTGGGCTCGCCGGGCCAGGTCTGCCTCACGGGAAGGCTGTGGGGCCGGGCCGCCGCTCGGGTGAGAGAGAGACTCCATGCCGGCGGCCTCGACGACATCCGCCTGTACCGGGCCCTACCCGGCCATCCGCACCCGTACTTCCTGCTCCTGGAGGCGTGCAACAACTCCCACCTGCGATTGCTCGACCACGCCTTGGCGCTGGTCGGGAACAAAGACCTGCGCGGTCGCCCGCTCTACGGGGCCGCTCGCGTCTTGCTGGGGTGGTTGGCCTGGGTCGTCGCTCGCCCTGCAGTCGCTCGCATCCTCCTGCGAGCCGTGCCGGCTCGCGTGGTAATCGGATGCCGGAGGGTAACGCCGCAGTGCTCGATTGGGTCGCTGACCAGCTGAAACAACATGGACTGCTCCCGCCCGAAGCTCAGTTGGGCGAGCACATCGGCGCCCTGGCCGTGCGCGGAGCCCACGCCAGCGGCAAAGCCACCGTGCTGATCAGCCATGGGGACCGGCCGCATCCCGTAGCCGCAGTCAAGTTCGCCCGCGACGGTGAGGCGGAAAGCGGACTGCGCCGGGAGCACGCCTTCCTGACCACGGCTCCCGCAAGCCGGTGGCGGTGCCGGGGCTTGGTCTTGCCCCGGGCGCTGTGCCTGGCACGGAGGCACGGCGCCCTGCTGAGCATCCAGACCGGGCTCCCGGGTGTTCCCTGGCTGCCCGGCCGCCACACGACCGCACGTCTGCGCCGGCACCTCAACGCTCAGGCGGA
>VGFB01000843.1 GCA_016869015.1 Armatimonadota bacterium | reverse complement strand
AGCCCCTCGGCCAGCATTAGCTCCCCGGGTGAGAAGAGCTGGTCCCGGACCGACTGCTTCTGCCACTCCGCCACAGGACCGATCCTCGTACCGCCCTCGGTCATCGCCACCACCCGCAGCACGTCCACATCGAACAGCGACATGAGGTCGGGGCTGTGGGTGGTGATGATGACCTGCGTCCGCTTGTCCGCGGCCTCCACAATGCAGTCCCGCAGCAGCGCCAGCGCCCCGGGCTGCACCGTCAGCTCGGGCTCCTCGATGGCGATGAGGGCAGGTGGTGGGTCCTGGTAGAGGGCGGTGAGGACCCCCAGCACCCGGAGAGTGCCGTCCGACTCCTGGGCCGCGTCGAACCAGTGTCGACGCCCCTTGCCGTCCTCGTGGAGGAGCTTGAGCGCCAGATAGCCGCCCACCTGAACCACTCGAACATCCTGGATACCGGGCACAACGTACCCGAGAGCCCGCACCACTTCGGGCAGGAACCGCGAGTCGGCCTTCCTCATGCCGCGCAGTACCGATGACAGATTGCTGCCGTGGGTGTCCAAAGGCCAGTCGTTGCCCGGCTTCTGCGGCTCGCGAAGGACGTTGGGGAGGATGCTGTAGAAGCCGTAACCGCGAATGGTCTCCACGAGGCCCGCCACAAGAAGCCCGGGGTGTGTAGGGGCCAGGATGCTCGACGTCGGCACAATGGTGGCGAGTTCGCAGGTGGACTCAGTGACCTTCCCTCCGCGGATCTCGTACCCCTCGGGAGGACCCTCCCACTTGATGTGGAGTCGCTCGCCCTTTACCTCACACTGCCCCGCACTTGCGCTCCCGATCTCCAGGCCGTACCGGCCGTTCGCCGTGGCCAGGGCCAGAGGGGAGAGGAAGCGAAGCTGGGGCGACCACAGCCTCGAGAACTCGAGGCGGAGCGCGATGTCGCGTGGCCTTCCCAACGACCATCTTCGCATGTCACCAATGCCACCCCGCCTGGCAATCGCCGCATCCAGACCGTGGGTGAACGCGTCCTTCAGGAAGTGCAGCACATCGACGAAGTTGCTCTTGCCGGAGCCGTTGGGGCCGACGAGCACGGTGAGAGGACCGAGCTCGACCTCGACATCCCCGAGGCTGCGGTAGTTGCGCGCGTGGACCTTGGTGATCATCCCAGTTCCGTCTCCTCCGCGTGGTGCCCCAGTATACCCAGCATTGGTCACTACGCTCAAGACCGTCCGGGGCCTCGAGAGCTACTCCTCCCTCACCCGGTCCTCAACCCTCAACTGTCCCGTCACGCCGTCGAGCTTCCCCTCGGCCACGTCGAACACCGGGCCCTTCGGCGGGAGGGGCTCGGTGAGGAAGTGCTCGGGGAGGCGGTCGTGCTGCCGGGTGAAGCCGGCGCGGCGGTTGAAGTCGAGCTCGAGCTGGATCATGTCGTCGGCGAGCTCGAGCAGCCGCCGGAAGGTCCACTCCTCGCCGGTGAAGGCGGAGAGGATCCTCGCCCAGGTCTGCACCGGGCCGACCATCGGGCCGGTGAACATGCACACGCCAAGGGCGTCGAGCGCGCCGGTGAGGATCTGCAGATCATAGCTCAGCAGGTCCTTGTCCTGCTTGTCCATCGTGTCGAGCTCGAGCTCGCCGATTCCCGGGCGTTTCGGGATGGCCGCGCCGGCGGTGTGATCGGCGCCCATCGGGCTGGTCGCGTAGGTGACGCCCATGCCCTTGAGCGCGCGCGGGTCGTAGGCCGCCATGCCCTGGCCCTTGACCGTGGGGGCGCGGCGGACGCCGTAGGCCTTCGCCGCCACCGCGGCCCCGGCGCCGACGATGCGGCCCAGCGGCGTGCCCTCGCTCACCTCGCGCAAGAGCCCGAGCGCGCCCGGCCCGTCACCGAACTCGAGCACCCCGGCTTCCATCAGCACCCCGAGCGCGTTGCCGATCTCGATGGTGTCCAGACCGATGTCGTCGCACGCGCGCTCCAGCTTCGCGAGGTCGTCGAGGTTGCCGATGCCCAGATTCGAGCCGAGCAGCACGATCGACTCGAACTCGATGTCATCGACCACCGTCCCGTCCGCGCACACGAACCGGTTCGCGCACTGGATCGGGCAGCCGGGCATGCAGGGACGCCCGTGCGCGCCGCCGCGAACGTCGATGAGCTCCCGCAGCTTCTCTCCGCTGATCTCCTCGGCGTGCTCGAAGCTGCCCGCGGTGAAGTTGCGCGTGGCAAGGCCGCCAAGCTCGTTGATGATGTTCACGAGGTTGGCGGTGCCGTAGTCGCGGAGGATCTTGCGCGCCTCGCGCACCTCCTTCGCGAAGTCCGCGCAGAGGGCGCTGAAGGTCGCCTCATCCGCCGGCGGAGTGCCCTTGCCCGCCACCGGATCGACCACGATGGCCTTGACGCGCTTGGCGCCCATCACGGCGCCGATGCCGCCGCGTCCGGCGTGGCGCGAGGGCGGCCCCTCGATGCTGGTCAGCGCGATGCTGGCGGCGTTCATCCGCTGCTCGCCCGCGCGGCCGATGCACAAGACGGTCGCCTTCTCACCGAGGTCCCGTCGGATCGCGGCGACCGTGTCGTAGGTGTTCAGCCCCGCGTAGGCGTCCGCCGGCAGGAGGCGCACCCCCTCCCCGCCGAGGTGGAGGAGCTTCCACGCGTCCTCGCCGGGGAGCCCCTCGAGCACAATCGCGCGGAGGCCGTGCCTCCCCAGGTAGCAGCCGACATCGCCGCCCGTGTTGGCCTCCTTGATCCCGCCCGTCAGGGGGCTCTTGCAGCCCACCGAGATCCGGCCCGAGCAGGGCGCGCTCGCATGGCCCGCGAAGAGGCCGTTGGCGATGACGAGCTTGTTTCCCGCCCCCAGGGGGTGGCACAGCGGCTCGACTTCCTCCGCCACGATCGTCGATGTCAGCAGCCTTCCGCCGTAGTGTCGCCGCTCCGCCCGCAGCTCTTCGTCCCGAACCGTCCAGTCGGTCGTGTCGATCCGCAGTGCCCTCATGCCGTCCCTCAGCCTTGCCGTTCTGCGTGCCTCTTCGTGCCTTCCTCGCGGTCTTCGTGGTTCAGCCGTCAGCCTTCCGGCGTCACGACCACCTTGATCCTCTCCGGAGATCCCATGATCTCCAGCGCCCGGTCCATCTC
>VGFB01000842.1 GCA_016869015.1 Armatimonadota bacterium | reverse complement strand
CCGCACCAGGACTACACACTGCCACAGCACGAGCCCGCTCAGCAGCTCCGCGAGCCCATCGTTCGTGATGGCCGCGAGGTTGATGAGATGGCCCGGCAGCAGGGCGCAGAACACGCCCGCCGTCAGGGGCAGCCACGGTGAGCCGGGGAAGACCTCGCGAGCCAGCAGGTAGCAGACGATCGTGACGCCCGCCGCGATGAGCACCGACCACAGGCGGCCGAGCCATACCTCCAGGGGCGGCGCGCCGGAGGCGTCCGGTGGGTCGCCGCGGGCCAGCCGCTGTCCCACGGCCATCCACGGGGCGACGGTGAGGTAGTAGAGCGGCGGTTGGTGGGCCTCGTAGTTGCCGCTGCCGGAGTCGAGCACCGGCAGTGTCCGCTCCGTCAGCAGGTGCCGCACGTACAGCACGTGGGCCGTCTCGTCCGGTGGCGTTCGGTCCCGGCAGCCGGGAGCGCCGGGGTCGTAGGGCTGCACGGCTGACGCGATCAGCCCCGCGATGAGGGTGATGGCGGCCAGGGCGAGGCAAGCGCCCACAGGCCCGGCTCGTTCGGCGGCGGGGAGGGGAGCCGGGCTCGCCTTGGGAGAGGACTTCCGTCGCTTGCTCAACGGGTCAGCTCCCTCGCCCAGGGCGTGGTGACCTCCAGGAGCACGTAGCCCGGGTCACGCGGCGGATGGCCGACCACCTCAACGTCGCCCCGGCGCTCCAGCTCCGCCAGCGCCGTGCCGTAGGGGGCCAAGTCGAAGAGCGCCGGCGCGCCCGGCAGCCGATGATACAGCACGTGCGTGATGCCCAGGCGGCTGTAGGCATCGAGCAGATCCTCCGGCCGGGCCAGCTTGTCGTACTCGATCAGTCGGCTGTGCCCCGGGTCGGCCCACAGATAGGCGCGGTCGAGGTAGAAGCCGCGCGGCTCTGAATAGAGGGCCACTCGCGTGCCCCGCGCCGGAGTCACCTGGTTCACCCACTGGCCCACCCGGTAGCACTCGGAGCGCGCCTGGAGGTACGCAGCGTGGGGCGTCAGGCCGATCCCGGCCGCCCACGAGCCCGTCAGCAGCCCGTGGAAGGCGAGGAACAGCAGCGCCAGCCCGCCGCAACACCAGGCGACGGCCCGCCCCAAACGGTGCGCGAGGCCGCCGGCCGGGGGCCCCTGGGCCAGCACGTGCCCCGCCGGGAAGGCCGCGAACGCGAGCGCCGGCACGAGGTACCGGTTGTACTGCATCAGCGCCAGCCACGCGATCCAGAGCAGCGCGAGGGCCGCCAGCGACCAGCGCACCGGGCGAGGCCGGGGCCCCAGCAGCAGGAGCGGCAGCGTCGCAAGAAACAGCGGCCCCACTGCCGCCGAGGTCAGCGCGTAGAGCGGGCTGAGGTTGACCACATCGAACTCGGCGGGCCGCATCGCGAGGTTCCACGGCGCGAGCAGCAGGTGCAGCGGCGCGCGCGGGCCGCTGAACGTCCGCTCCATCACGCCCAGCCTGCCGCGCTCCGCCGCCGTCGGCGGCTCGCCCACGCCGAACCCCAACTGGTGGTCGCGGTAGCCGGCCGCCTCTCCGGGGCCCCAATACTTGCCCCCGAAGGCCTCATAGGCAAAGGGATAGACCGGGTTCCCCGTCCAGACCCACGTCTTCACATACCAGGGCGCCGCCGGGATCGCCGCGACCAGCAGCAGCAGGCCGAGCTGCCGGGCCGCTCGTGCGACGGGCGCCCGCGCCAACACGAAGGCCGCCACCAGCACCAGCGTCGCGGCGCCGAGTATCTGCAGCCCCTGCATCTTCACGGCTGCGCCGCCCCCGGCCGCGAGGCCCAGCAACCCCGGCCCGCGGTCCCAGGCCGGGGCGCGGTCGGGCGCGTCCCTCAGTGTCCCCAGCAGTGCGGTCAGCGTCAGCGCGGCGAAGAGAAGCCCCGCGAGGTCCACGTAGGCCACCGACGCAAGCCAACCGACGACCGGTGTCGCGAGCAGCGCGAAGGCCCCCCAGGCGCCTGCTCCGGGCGAGAGGAACCGGCGACCGGCCACCATCATTGTCAGCGCAGCCAGAACGCCGCAACTCCAGTGCAGGACCTTTGCGGCTTCCACCTGGCCCGTGGCCAGGCAGACCCCGAAGAGCATCTGCAGAGTCGAGGGGAAGTGCGAGTGGTGGTCGTACCACAGCGGCTCGATCCGCCCGAGGCGCAGGTAGGTGTTGGGCGCTGCGAGGTGCTGGCTGAGGCCGTCGTAGTCAAGGTCGGTGGGCGGCGCCAGCGCCCCGAGCAAGGTCATTGCGCCCCACGCGGCCAGGAAGAGGTGGAGAGCTCGACGCGGGGACGGCCCGAGAAGCCCGCGCCGGACCGCTCGCGATGCGTGGCGGACGGCCTCGATGAGCAGTGGAAGGCGGCGCGCCCCCGCGAGGCCGGAGGCGACCGTCACCGCGAGGAGCGCCCACGGCCGGAACAGCCCGACCAGCCCCAGGCCCAGGATCAGCAGCGCCAGCACGAGCATGCCCGCCGCAAGGGAGAACAGCGCGCGCTCGGGCAGGGGCAAGTCGTCGTCCTCAGGGCGCAGGAGGCGAGCCAGGGCCAAGACCTCCGCACCCAGGAGGAGGCACGCCCCGAGGATGAACGCTGCTACCGGGAGAGCCAGCAAGGCGAGCCTCGACGGATGGACGGCGATCCGCAGCCGTCCGTCGGTTGCCGTTCGCCGTCGTCGTTGCCGTTCTCCCCTTCTGAAGGAAGGGGGCCGGGGGGTAGGATGCCGTCGCCGTTCCGTGCCTGCGGGCCGCCCGACCCGCGCCGTCGTCGCTACCGTGCGCGCGCAGCGCGGTGGCCGGCAGGGCTGGTTAGCGCCCACCCAGGAGCACGGGCGCAACGACCTGCAGGGCGTGTGCCAGGTAGGCGGCCAGGACCGCCACCGGCCACAACGCAGCCGCGAGCGCGAGCCGGGAAGTACGCTCAGGTGGGGGGGACGTCTCCCGGCCGGATCGACGCTTCATCGGCGGCGGCTCCCCGGTTGGCTCTGTTGCGCGATGAGGCAGAGCTCGACGACCAGGCGCTCGACGACCAGGCGAGCATCCAAGTGCTCGCCCGTCTGGCCCTTGAGCGCCCGATCGGCGTGCAGTACACGCTCAAGG
>VGFB01000841.1 GCA_016869015.1 Armatimonadota bacterium | reverse complement strand
TCCTGGGGCGGTTCCGTGCAGGTGATGTCCAGCTGATACCCGGTGGCGTTCAGTTCCTCCGGCCACAGGAGGAAGTGGTTGTTCACGGCGCCCCGGCCCTCGTCGAGGACGCCGTTCTGTTGCACCGCCTCGGGACCTGCGAGCGAGTACTCGACCTTGCCGTCGGCCGGGCGATTGGTGGTCCAGGCGATCGTGATCCGGTTCGGCCGCTCCCCCGGCTCATCGGGCATGTGCCACACGGCGAGGTTCTCGAGGGCCAGGGGCGGCACGGTCGGCTTCTCGGGGAGCAGGCACACGTTGCCAAAGCGGACGGGCGAGCTGTGCTCCGCAAGGCGCAGCTCAATCGGCGCGCCCACCTGCAGCGCCACGGGCTCTGAGGTGTAGTGCAGCACGTCGCCGCTCGTCGCCGCATACCCGGCGATGGTCGCGACCGGGTTCCCGTCTACCAGCAGGTCAAGGCCCTCGAGAGCCCCCACGGCGTCCCGCAGCAGCAGCCCGAGGTGGTACCGGCCCGCGACGGGCGACGCCCAGGTGGCGGACTCCTCGCCCTGCGCCTTGGCGTCGAGGTCGCCGTTCATCAGGGGCGTCAGGCCCGTCACGCTCGCCGTGTCCGCCCGCAGGCGGACCGTGCGCTCATCCTGCCAGAGCTGATTCAACAGCTGCGCGAGGTCGGGCATCGTGATCGCCTCGGAGTTGGCGGGCTGCGGGTACGGCAGCGGCGGCGTCGCGCGCTCGGGATGTAGCGGCGCCTCGGCGACGACCCACTCCGTGGTGTCGGAGTCCGACGCAGGGTCCTTCATGTGGCTCAGGAGATACAGGCGGAAGTGGGTCTTGCCGTCCGCCACGCGCAGGCGCGCATCATCGCAGACGTAGATCGTGTTGCCCTCGACGATGATCCGGATGGGGAGCGCCGGATTGGCGCGCACCTGGGGCGTGATGACGCGCGCGCTGTACTTCGCATCGACGAGGCTGTACATCACATCGACGCCGCGCACCCAGTCCTGATCCTGCCGCCCGGTGGCCTGGTCGTCGTCGAGGTCGGTGTAGAGGTGGAAGACCGTGCCCTGGAGCGGGTAGTCTGCGGCGAAGGTGATGCGCCACACGTAGCGATCGCCGGCGACGTGACCGAAGTGGACCTGGTCCACATCCGGGGCCTGACCCGTGCCGATGTTCGCGTCGCCCTGGCCGCGGGTCTGATCGTCGATGACGAGCTGCAGCCCCTCGTCGAGGTCCGGGTTCGTTCCTAACTGCGCTTCGATCGCGTCCGGAAGGCCGTCGTCATCCTTGTCCTGCGCCGCTCCGACGGCCCACACGCCCAGGCTGAGGAGCAGAACTCCGGCACAACGGAGCATGGCGGGCACCGTCCTTTGGGCGGGGTCCCAGCGCCTGACCCACCCCAGTTCCATCCCTGGTCGTGCCGTCCCTTCAGGAGCTCACACGCCAACGGCCCCACCCGAAGGTGAGGCCGTCTTGTCCTGCGCCATACGGTCGCGGCTACAGCCGGTAATGTCCCTTCGTCCAGGCCACCGTCTGCGCGATGCCCTCGCGGAAGGGCACGGTGGCGCGCCAGCCCAGCTTCTCCGCCGCGAGGTCGCTGGTAAGAGCACAGCGGGCGATGTCGCCGACGCGCTCCTCGCCGAAGAGGGGCTCGAGGCTCGTGCCGGCCGCCGCCTGGATCGCAGCGAGCACCTCCAGCACCGACGTCTCGACGCCCGTCGAGATGTTCACCACGTCACAGTGCGCGCTCTCGGCGGCAAGGTAGTTCGCCCGGGCGACGTCCTTCACGAACACGTAGTCGCGCGTCTGCGAGCCGTCCCCGTAGATCGTCGGTGGCTGTCCGGAGAGGACCGCCCGGGCGAAGATCGCCACCACTCCCGCCTCGCCCTCGCTGTCCTGCCGCGGTCCGTAGACGTTCGAGTAGCGCAAGGCCATCCAGGAGAGGTCGTAGTTCCGCCCGTAGAAGTCGAGGTAGTGCTCGACCGAGTGCTTCGTGATGCCGTAGGGCGAGTTCGGCTGTGCCGGGGAGGCCTCGCTGGTCGGCACCGGGGCGTGCGGCCCGTACGCCGCGCCCCCGCTGCTGGCATACACGAACTTGCTCACGCCGGCCTCGACCGCCTGGTAGATGAGATTGACGCTCCCCACCAGGTTGATCGACAGGTCCTCCCACGGGTCGATGACTGAGACCCGCAACGCCGCCTGCGCCGCTTGGTGGAACACCCAGTCCGGTTTCACCTCGGCGAACGCGCCACGCACCGCCTCCCGGTCGCGGATGTCGCCCTCGATGAACCGGGCCCCCTCCGGCACGTTCCCGACCTTCCCCGTCCGCAGACTATCGATGACCGCGACCTCGTGGCCGCGCGACAGGCACAGCTCCGCAATGTGACTCCCGATGAAGCCGGCTCCGCCGGTGACAAGCACTCTCATGGTGCACTCCAAAGCGCTGGGGTAAGGCCTGCGGAGAGGGCCGTTGACCCCTGCTCCGCCGACCTGTTATAATCGAATCCTCACGGATTGACAACGTCCATGCTCGCGACTGGGGCTGGGCCCGCCCACCCGGCTTGGCGCGCGACGCTGTCTGGGGCCACCCTTGACCGCCGCCGTGCTTACCATCGGCACCGAGTTGCTGCGGGGCCGGATCGTCAACACCAACTCCGCGTGGATCTCCCAACGGCTCACTGAGACGGGCCTTGATGTCGTCTACCAGGCGACGGTCGGGGATGATCTCGCGGACATCCTGGACGCGCTGCGACGCGCCGGCGAGCGGGCCGAGTTGGTCATCCTGACGGGTGGACTCGGGCCCACGAACGACGATCTCGCCCGCGAAGGGCTGAGCGAGTTGACGGGCCGGCCCCTGGAGCTCGACGCGGACTCCGCGGAGCATCTGAGGGCCTTCTTCGCGCGGCGGGGCTTCAACTTCACGGGCAACAACCTCAAGCAGGCGTCCCGCCCGGCGGGGGCCGAGTTCCTCGAGAACACCTGCGGGACCGCCCCCGGCTTGTACCTCGAACACGAGGGACTCACGTTCATCGCCGTGCCCGGCCCTCCCTCCGAGATGCGGGCGATGATGGAGGGGTGTGTGCTCCCCCGCTTGCGATCGCGT
>VGFB01000840.1 GCA_016869015.1 Armatimonadota bacterium | reverse complement strand
CCGCCTGGGAGTCGCTCGCGTTCCCGAGCATCGACGAACTGCTGACGGCTCTTCCCGCGGTGAAGCTCGTGTTCCCGCCTCTGGCCCGATTCAAGTACTCCAACCTCGCGTACGCGCTGCTGGGGCACGTGATTGAGACTGTTGCAGGTCGGGCCTATGCGGAGTACGTCGACGAGGTGATCCTCGGGCCACTGGGGATGGCAAGCAGCGCGTTTGAGCCCTCGGCCGACCTCGCTCAGCGCGTGGTGGCGCGCTACCCCTGGTGCGACGAGGCGGGGGCCGGCGAGGCCGGCCCTCCGCTGAGCATCGGCTGCTTCCACCCGGTGGGCGGGCTGTGCGCGAGCGTCGAGGATCTGGGGCGGTTCGCCGCCCTCCATCTGGGGCATCCCCCGGAGGGAGCGGAGGGCGTCCTGGCACGCGCGTCGATTCACGAGATGCAGATGCCGCAGTGGGTCCAGCCGGACGGATCGAGCGGACACGCGATCGGCTGGGGCTGGACGAAGACGGCCGGGCGCTTCTCGGTCGGCCACAGCGGGGGCATCCCCGGATTGTCCACCGACCTGCGCCTCATCCCGGAGCTCGAGCTCGCCTTGGCAGTTCTCACCAACGGGGGAGGGGTCGCGCCCGAGGTGAACACGGAGACCCTGGAGATCCTGGCGCCCGCCTTCGCCCGCGCCCGCCGGCGCCGCGAGCCGCAACCGCCGAAGAAGGGCGTCGCCGCGCCGCCGGGGTGGGCGGCCTACCTCGGCAAGTACGTCTCAACGATGTCGAGCCAGGAGCTCGAGGTGCATCTCATCGACGGGCAGCTGCTGGTCCGCGTGGTTGGGACACGGCTGGCCGATGCGGTGCCCCTCGAACCGCGGGTCGAGCACGTCTTTGGGCTGCGCGGCGGCGCCAGCGACGGCGACGAAGCCCTCTTCGAGTTCGACGACTCCGGAAGCGTGACGAAGCTGTGGCTGGGCGGCTACCCGTACCGCCGGTCGACGTCCTGACCCCCGCAGAAGGTGCCGCAACGCGCGCGGGTGTTGAGCCTCTGATCGGCCGATGAAGGCCCGATCGGGAGGTGACCGCGATGCGCAGCCCGCCTGTCGTTCTTGTGTTGACCTCACTGGCCCTTCTCCTGACGACGACCCCGGCCTTCGCCTACTGGGATGACGTTCACTACTACCTGACCTACTACATCGCCCGGGTGGTCGGATACACTCCGGAGCAGGCATACCGTGCCGCGGCGGCGGACCTGTCGGTGGACTACTGCGGCACAACGGAGCCGACGCAGATGTCGGCGGTGGACTACCTGGCCGGCGCCAAGGAGGACACCCCGGAGAAGCAGCGGCCGCGCTGGATGTTCCATGCCTTTCGCGACGAGACGCGCTTCGCGCGCGCCATGGCCAATGACCCACAGGCCATCGCAGCTGAGCAAGCGGTCTCCGTGCAACTGGACGCGCTGTGGAAGGCCGCGATCAGTGACACGAGCGTGAACCCGGGCGTGTACCTCCACTTCGTGCAGGACCTGGGGCCGCACTGGGGTTTCGGGAGCGCGTTCGGGCACTACTTCAACCCGGCGGACCCGGTGGGCAGCACGCAGGAGGCGGTGAAGAAGGGGCTCCAGCTGGGCGCCACGGTGGACTGGCTGGGCAGCCAGACGCCCGCGCCGTACAAGAGCGTACAGCTGATGACGGCGTTGAGCCTTCAGCAGTTCCTGTCGGCGATGTCTCCGCGGCAGCGCGGACGGCAGTGGGCCGACGGCAAGATGGATGGGGTGGTCGCGCGGCTGAAGGCAGTGAACGACTACCCTTCGTCCCTGCAACAGGATGAACTGTCCCTCTACATCGCGTATGTGAAGTCGCGCAAGGGCCTCGGCACAGCACCAACGTTGACGCCCGAGCAGCAGACCCGCTTCGCCAAGCACCTCGACGGTCCCGACCTGAACGCGGCGGCGGCGGAGATCGTGCTGGCCAGGAAGGCCGCCGGGATGATGGAGGACAGCATCCCCAGCCATCTCCAGGCGCGGACGCAGTTCACGTTCGACGCGAGCGGCAACGTCGCCGCGGGCCAGCTGGATGCGTACGTCCTCACCGCGAAGCTGAAGATCATCGTTCCGGCCACCGGCGCCGGCACGGAGCCCTTCGTGAACCTGGTCGTCAAGGCCCCGCCTACATTCTGGAATGACTCGGGCTACGACCTGGTCCCGGCCGGCGGGAGCCGGCAGGTCCCAATCTCCATCACCTACGAGCAGATTCCCGTCGGTCAGGTGCAGGTCGAGGTGCAAAGCCCCGTGGGCGCAGTTCTCGCGAGCAAGGTGGTCGACGTGCAGAAGCGCTGGCAGGAGGTCACGCTGAAGGTCGGCGGGCCGGCGGCCGGGCCGGTCTGGGTGCTCAAGGAGGGGTTCCCGAAGACCAACCCGGACAACGCTCCCACCTCCACGGACACCCCCGCGGCCGCGGGCCTCCCGTGGACGGAGACCCTCCTGGCCCGGCTGTCGCCGGACCACTTCGGGAAGCGCATCGTCCAGCACGACGGTAGCGGCAGGCAGACGGGCCATGACCTCAAGTGGGTCCTGTCCGAGGCGCCGCCGCGCGTGCTGGAGTGGAACCGCACCATCGACATCAACATCGTCGGGTCGGCCGCCCCGACGGCTCCGCCGGGGGAGGCCTGGCTCGACTTCAGGTGCTTGGGCCTGCGGGCCTGGAGCGACACCGACGCGGGCGGCTCGAACGCGATTCTGAGCTTCGGCCACCTGGGGACGGTCAACGGCCAGCCGGTGACCGGCGCCAACGAGACACTGCACATCACCCCCGCCTACCAGCAGTCCGATCCGGTCGAGATGACGCTCAGCATGGGCGGGGCCTGGGCGATCAAGTGGGAGTGGCAGAAGCAGGACGCCGCGCCGCCGACGGTGGAGCAGCCCACCACACCCACTACTCACGCGATCCCGACCACACCGACGGCTCCCACGACACCCACAACCCCCACGTCGCCAACGCAGCCGTCGGGGCCGACCTCGGAGGGGCTCGGCATGACTGTCGGGACGAAGACGGGGCCGGACGGGAAGCCCCTGGTGGTCGTCGTTGCCGCGAATGAGGACAGTCCCTTCGCCTTCACT
>VGFB01000839.1 GCA_016869015.1 Armatimonadota bacterium | reverse complement strand
CAACGAGTTCCGGGACTGCCGGTACGCCGTCTACGTCGTGAGCAACGCCCGCTGCCGGCTCGGGAGTCTCGGAAACGCGAACGCCACCGACGACGGCGGCAACCTCTTCCGCACAAGCAACCAGTGGCACGTCCATAACGGTACAGCCAACGCGATCAAGGCGGAGGGGAATGACTTCATCACGACCGAACGGGACGCGATCGACGCCAAGATCCACGATCGCCTCGACTCCCCGAACCTGGGCCTCGTCGACTACGAGCCGCTGTTGGCCGGCGCACACCCCACCAGCGCCGACGGGTCGTTGGCCCTGGTCGGCGCCGTGGCCGCCCCAAGCGAGATGGGCGCCGAGATCAGCTTCTCCCTGTCCGGCTCGGCCCGCGTCACGGTGGAGGCGCTCAACGTCGCCGGTCGCCCGGTCGCCGTGGTTGCTCGCGACATCGATCTGTCGTCCGGCCTACACCGCCTCGCGTGGACGGGGCGCACCGCCTTTGGCACGGCCGCGCCCGCGGGCCGCTACCTCCTCCGTCTGCAGGCCCGCGATGCCGCCGGACGACAGGCCACCGCCCTCTGCGCGGTCGAGCTGCGCTGACGACGGGGGCTACGCCCCCTCAACGGGTTCGAACGTGGTCGTCAGTGCCTGGGTCTGTCCGGTCTCGGCGGCGAGGTAGCCGGCCTCGATGATCTCGATGACATGTCGCGCGTGCTCGGCCGTGCAGATGCTGGGCACGCCCTCGCGGACCCAGTCCACCAGCTGCATGATGTCCTCGAAGACATGGCTCTCGCCCAGCTCACGGTGCTGGCCGACTACATGGGGCAGAAGCACGTTGTCATGGCCGGCGGCGTCGGCCTCGGGCTTGCCGGGGTAGTCGATCGGCTGTCCGTTGAGCTCCTTGCCGATGATCTGCCCGGCGGTCCCGAAGAAGCAGGGCTGGCCGAAGGGCGTCAGCGTTCCGGCGAGCGCTCCATAGACGAACGCGAAGACCCGGTCGCCGAAGTCGAGGGTCAGGAACGTGTTGTCGTGGGCGTCGCACCTGTAGGTCTCGCCCCGGTATTCCCGCTCCGTCAGGCCGATCCCCGACATCCCCGTGACCGCTTTCGCCGGGCCCAGGATGCCCGTCAGGCTATGCAGTCCGTACACCGTCATGTCGTACATCGGCCCGCCGCCCGGCGACCGCCAGTACCACGCGGGGTTGATGTTGCTCAGCACGTCCTCGCCCTGCCGCACGCCCTCGTGCTCGTGGTACGCGCCGAAGCCCGCGCCCGTAGCCGCCCAGGCCAGCCGCCCCAGTGCGCCCTCTTGCAGCATCCGCCGGAGGCGGCGGTTCAGCGGGCGCAACATCTGCCCCGGGGATGCGACCAGTCGCACGTCCCGCGCCGCAGCCTCCTCGATGAGGTGCGTCGCCTCCGCGCACGTCGTGGTCATCGTCTTGTTGAAGTGCACGTGCTTGCCGGCGCGAATGGCTGCCAGCCCCTGGTCGTAGTGCAGCCCGATCGGCGAGCCGAGCGTCACGGCATCCACCGCCGGATCCGCCAGCAAGGCGTCGTAGGTCTCGCACGCCCGCGCCACGCCGTACTTCTCGGCCGCCGCCTGCGCCCGACCAGGGACGGGATCGCAGACGGCCGCCAACGAGATACGGTCCTGCACGTCCGGCAGCCAGAGGTGCTCTAGCGCGCCTCGAATGCCGATGCTGCCTGCGCCGACAACGCCGATGCCGAGTCGAGCCATGCGGTAAGGACCTCGCTCACAGCCGGGGGTTCGCTCTCCAAAGGACGAAGGCGCTTTCGCTCTGCGGAGGGAAAGGGCCTTCGCACACCGAGCAACTCCGATGCCTGCGCCTCAGCCGAAGCCAACCATCGCGTGCACCAAGCCCGAGGGGCCGGTGGCTGCCCGCCTGCGGGAGCTGGGCGTCGAGGTGGCGGCGCTGCCGTTGGAGGTGAGGTGGCGACCGCGGCCGGACCGGTACGTGGTGAGCCCGGGCCGCATCGCCGAGCGGCTCACGACCGTGCAGTTCGCGCGGGCCATCGTCACGAAGACCCTCTTCCTGACGGCGCTCGACCTGCGGGCCCAGGACGTGGAACCCATCTACATCATCGAGGGCGGCGACTTCGGCGAGTACGGCGGCCTCCACCCCAACGCCGTCCGGGGCGCGCTGTCGGCGCTGGTCGTCGAGTACGGCGGGTCGGTCCTGCGGACGAACGACCCGGAGGACTCGGCCGAGGTGATCCTGATGATCGCTCGGCACTCCCAGTTTGGTGTGCCGGAGATCTCCCTCGCCGCGAAGCGCAAGGCCGAGTCCCCCGCCGACGAGCAGCGCCGGGTGGTCGAGATGCTCCCCGGCGTGGGCTTCACGCTGGCGAGGCGGCTGCTGCAGCGGTTCGGCTCCATCCGGCGCATCGTGCGGGCCTCGCCCGAGAAGCTCGCCGAGGTGAGGGGCCTGAGTGTGCCGGGCGCCGAACGCCTGCTGGCAGTGGTCGAGCGCGAGTACTGCGCGGTGGACTTCGAGGAGGAGATCGAGGAGGTCCTTGCGGCGCAACCGGAGCTGCTGTTCGACGCGCCGGTCAGGCTGCTCGGCCGCCAACACTCCTTCCGGGACCGCGAGGGCCGGCGGCTGATTGCCGACCTTCTCTTCGCCGACGATGCCGAGGAAGTGGTCTACGTGGTGGAGGTCAAGCGCGGCACGGTCGGCGGCGAGGACGTGCGGCAGCTGGCCGCTTACCTCGATGCGGCGGACCACTCGGAGACGCTCGGAGGATGCATGCGCCGCGGGTACGGCCTGCGCGGAATCCTCGCCGCGCCCGACTCGCGCATCAAGCACACGGGCGATGACCGAATCGAGGTGCGCAGCATCGACGTGCAGCGGGTTGCCGAGGAACTGCTGTGCCGACGGCGGCGCCGCGCCCGCTGAACGCCACAGCAGGGGAAACGGGCCTGCGCGCCGAATTGCGCTGTCCCCGTTGCCACCGGGGACCCGCTGAAGTTGGCGGCTGAGAGGAAGTGAACCGGCCTTGATCATCGACGGTCACATGCATGTCTGCCCGATGGTGGGCGGCAAGGACGACCGACTGCCCTACCAGGCGCGAGTCTACGGGAAGGCGGAGGGGGCGCAGGGAAG
>VGFB01000838.1 GCA_016869015.1 Armatimonadota bacterium | reverse complement strand
GCCCAGCGAAGCGATTCGGCGCTCACCCTTCACCTCCGGACTGCGCGGCCGGTCGTGTCGACCCAGAATCGATGCCCCGCATGCCACGGCTCCCGGTCGCGCAGGAACCACTCCTCCTCGGGTCGCCCGATGGAGCTCACCTTCCGTCCGGCCAGAGAGGCGTTCCACTCGTAGCTGACCCCAGGGCCGGGGTCCACGGGCCGGCGCAGCCGCCCGCGCCAGTCGTAGCGTGTCCTGTCCGCCGGGCAGAACCAGATCTGCAGGTTCTTCGAGTACCCGTCCATCGGCCCGCCGCCCAGGGCCTGCAGCAGCGGATCGGCGAGCGGGTCGGCCAGGGCCTGATCGTACCTGGCCCGGTCGATCCCGAGCAGTTCGAGGCTGGTGCGGCCGGGCGGCAGGCGGTCGCAGTGGTCGCGAGCATACATCAGGAATGCCAGGCCCAGGGACTTCTGGTTGCTCAGGCAGGAGGCCGCGCAAGCGCGAGACATCTGCGGTCGAAACAGCCCCCACCACACCAGGACGACGGATCCCACGACGAGCAGCGCCGAGAGCCCGGCATTGCGGACCGCGATGCTCCGAGATCGCCGCGGCCAACCCCACAGGGCGGCCGCCAGCACTGCACCCGCCAGCGCGCCGAGGGTCGTAGCGGCGAACTCGCTCCAGTACTGGGATGTGGCCGGCAGGGGCCGAATGAACACGAGAGTCAGCCACCGGAGTCGAGGGCGGAGGGCCTCCGCCACCGCAAAGCGGAGCCAATGGTTGGCGACGAAGGGGAGCGCCGCCGTGGACACGGCGACCAGGGTCGTCTCGCCTCGCCGCATGCCGCGCGTAACCAGCCCGTACAGCCACAGAAGGAGCCCCAGCTCGGCGGCCCCAACCAGCCCCCACTCGAGCCCGTTGACTGCCGAAGCCCACAGGGTCGGCGGGTGTCCCGTGCCGCTCAGCGACAGCGCGGCGATCAGGCACGAGCCGGCCCCGGCCCCGCCGCAGAGCACCCACTGACCGAGGGTCCTGATCCAGGGCGGCACCGCGCCCGTCATCGTCCCCACCTCCACCTACTGAGTCCCTGGTAGGCATCGAAACAGTGGGGCGGGCATTCCTGCCCGCCGAGAGCCCATGGCGGGCAGGAATGCCCGCCCCACTGTTCCCGTGCTTGTGCGAGGTTCAATAAGGAGGACGTGATCCAGTCCCTTCGGCCTCGGTCAAGGTGCCGCCTTCTGCCTCGGCGAAGAGCCGACGCAGCACTCACGCACGGAGGGGACGCATGCGTCGCATCCATCTGCTGGTGACCTGCGGGTTGCTGGGCGCGACCTGTGCCGGCCAGCCCGTCGCCCACCGCCTCATCTGCGCCGATAACGGACTGAACGAGGTTTTCGTCGTCGGGACGGACGGCGCGATCGAGTGGGAGTTCGACGTGCCGGTCGGCCAGGACGTCTGGCGGCTGCCGAGCGGGAACTACCTCGTCAGCCATCTGCGCGGCGCGTGGGAGATCACGCCGGAGAAGCAGATCGTCTGGCGGTACGACTCACCCGAGGGCACGGAGGTCCACACCTGCCAGCCCCTGCCGGACGGGAGCGTGATGGTGATCGAGTGCGGGACGAGCCGCATCGTGGAGGTGAACCGTGAGGGGAAGACCGTCAAGGAGGTCCCGCTCAAGACCTCCACCGCGAACGTGCACGGGCAGTTCCGCAACGGGCGGAAGCTCCCGAACGGGAACTACCTGATCGCTTTCGTGGGCGAGAACCGGCTGGTCGAGGTCGACGGGGAGGGGAGCGAGGTCTGGAGCTACGCCACGCCGGGCAACTGCTTCGCCGGGGTGCGGCTGCCGGACGGGAACACGCTGATCCCCTGCGGCGACGGGCACAAGCTCATCGAGATCAACCCGCAGAGCGAGATCGTCTGGCAGATCGACGAGAACGAGCTCCCCGGCAACCCGCTGCGCTTCGTCGCGGGCGTGCAGCGCCTCCCGAACGGCAACACGGTGGTCTGCAACTGGGGCGGCCACGGGCACATCGGCGAGCAGCCGCTGATCTTCGAGGTCACGCGGGACAAGCAGGTCGTCTGGGAGCTGAAGGACTACGACCGCTTCCGCACCATCTCCCACGTGATGCTGCTGGATGTCGAGGGGGAGGCGGTGAGGTAGCCGCAACGATCAGCGCGACGACGGGCCGGCCTCCGCGGCTCCGGAGGCCGGCCGTGAGGGTGCGCTAGCGGCTGGCAAGGACCGCTTCCTGGCTGGAGACGCCCGCATCCGGCGTGAAGGCCGTGCCGGTGGTGGTGAGCTGCCACAGGCCCGCGGCGTCGTCCGGCGTGGCGTAGATGTCGGTGGCGCCGCCCGGCGATTGCCGCTGGAACAGCAGCAGGTCGAACCCTGTCTTGGTGTAGGTGGGCGAGGTGTCGCTGTCAGGGCCGTCGGTCATCTGGGTCAGGCCCGAACCGTCCGGGGCCGCGGCCCAGATGTCGAAGTTCCCACTCCGGTTGCTCTGGAACGCGATGCGGTTCCCATCGTGCCGCCACGCGGGGGAGCCATCGAGCGCCGCATCGTTCGTCACGCGCCGAACGTTGGTGCCGTCGGCGTCCATCACGTAGATCTCCATGTTCCCATCGCGGTCGCTGGTGAAGGCGATCTGGTCGAACGCCCACCAGGCCGGGCTGCCGTCGAAGGCCGTGTTGTTCGTGAGGCGCTGAAGGTCCGTGCCGTCGGCCTTCATGCTGTAGATCTCGTGGTTGCCGTCGCGGTCCGTCTGGAAGGCAATCCGCTGGTCATCTCCCGACCAGCAGGGCTCCCAGTCGATCGCCGGGTCATTGGTCAGCCGTGTCGGCGTCCCACCGCCCAGCCCGCCGTGGATGGAGTAGATCTCCCAGTTGCCGTCCCGGTCGCTCGCATACGCGATCATCCGGTTGGCGTCGCCCTGCTGGACCCCCGGGGACATCTCGATGGACGGGTTGTCATCGATGCGCTCAGCCTGGATCTCAGCGCCGGTAACGGTCGCCGTCGCTCTCCACAGGTCGTGCGTACCTGTCGAGGTGTCGATGTACGCGACCCAGAACCTGAAGAGCGCGTCTATGTTGCCCCCGCCATCGCAACCGCCCAGCACAGCCACCGTACCCGCC
>VGFB01000837.1 GCA_016869015.1 Armatimonadota bacterium | reverse complement strand
CCGCACGCCCATCCGTCGCCGTCGTAGGACGGAGCGCTGCTCCGTCACCGTCGTTGTCGAGGTGGGCCCTTCGAGCGACGACGACACATCCTCACAATCACGCGAGACGGCGCACTAGTCCCTACACCGGGAGCCTGCACGACAACAGCGGCCCCTCCCCTCCGTGCTGCCGGTCCAGCGCCTGCAGGGGGGCATCAAGCGTCACGGACTCCCAGCGGTTGGCGCCCCGACACAGGAACCGGTACGTGCCCGGATCGCGCAGCGCGAACCACGCGATCCCCTGGCGGTCGGTGCGCATCCCGACCGGGTTGGCGACGACGCCGCGCACCGGCACCGCGTAGACGTAGGCATCCGCTACGGGCTCGCCGTCTCGGGTGACGGTCACCAGCACCTCCGGCCGGCGCGTCGCAGCAACGTTCACGTCGTGCCCCAGATACCGAGCGCCCGCCTCCCGCATGGCAGCGGCGACCGGCAGGGGCTCGAACGCCGGGCGCTCCGGATCGAAGAAGTTGACGAAGTCCGGAGGGAACCACGACAGCCCTCCCGTTCGCGTCTCCCTCGCGTGCTGACCTTCGCCGGAGGCGCTCGGCCAGCCGATCGGCTGCTCGTGCGGCGGCCGGGCGCGGAAGGCGGCCTGCCCGTAGAGGATGAAGCCCGGCAGCCCTTGCTCGCGAAGGTAGTCGACCGCCTCCGCGGTGGCTTGGGCGAAGGCCTCGGCGGTAGGCGCGTGATTCCAGTCGACCTTGTACCAGATCTCCTTGTTCACGACCGGGACCGGCTGCCCGTCGAAGGTGCGCAGGCTTCGCCCCCAGGTCTCCCAGCTGCGCCTGATGTTCACGAGGGGGTCGGGCTCATTCATCTCGAAGTTCGAGGCATAGGCCGCCAGGTCCATCGGGCGCACCATGCCCCCGCCCCGATGGATCAGGCGAGTCGGATCCACCGACCGATAGGCCTCCCCCAGCCTCACGGCCGCCTCCTCGTTGTAGAGACACTCCATCATCAGCAGGACCACGCTGGGGTGGTTTGCCACCGTCTGCGCCCACCGCGGATACTGCTGCTCCAGCTCGGGTAGCACATCCGGAAACGCGGCATCGCTCATGTTCGCCGTCGTGCCCAGCGGGCCGCCGCAGTAGCCCGCGTCCCAGACCAGCAGGCCCAACTCATCGGCTACGTCGTAGAAGCCCGGCTCGCGCGGCTCCGCATGGTTGTGAATCGCGTTGCAGCCGGCGGACTGGATCGCGGCCATCCGCAGCGTCCAGACGGAGCGGCCCGACCCCTCCGGTACCCAGTAGCCCAGCACCTTCAGGTCCCGGCCGTTCAGGACCATCCGGTCGCCCTCCGTCCAGACCTCGCGGAAGCCAAACCGCGTGACCAACCGATCATCGTCCCCGAGCTTCGTCTCCAGGTGGTAGAGGATGGGCTCGCCATGGGGCGGGTAGCCCCAGAGGCGAGGGTCCGCCCAGGGCTGCGACAGCTCCAGGGACACCGTCCCACCCGCGCCGACCGTCGCGGTGGCCGGTGGGAGGCGGAGCACCTCGCGGTCGCCCAGCACCACTCGGTTGGTCAGCCGGACGCTGCGGTCTCGGCCGGACTCGTTCGTCACGCCGAGACGGATCGACAGCTTGCCCTCCCGGACCGAAGGCATGATGAGCACGTCGGCCACATGCAGCTCAGGCCTGGAGAGGAGAAGGACATCCTCGGCGATCGTAGCCTGCTCCCGGTAGCCCTGCAGCGTGGACAGCCGCTTCAGCGTTTCGAGGTCGTCGATGGTCTTCCCCGGCGCGGCGTAGGCGCCGCTGCAGTCATGTACCCAGACCTCCAGGCGGTTGAGTTCGCCGCTTCGCACCGCCGACGTGATGTCGACCTCGAAGGGCGCCCGCGCCCCGTAGTTCTCGCCGCACTGTCGCCCATTGACCAGGACCCTGGCGTAGTGGCGGACGCGGACGAAGCGCAGCAGGACGCGCCGGTCCGGCGCAGTGAAGCGTTCGGGCACCACGAAGTCGAGCCGGAACCACGCGGACCCCTTGGCCGCCGAGAACGGGTCCTCGGGCACGCGAACGGGCTCCCATCCCCCCGCGGGGACCGTGGCGACATCCGCCCCCACATGCCGCAACCACTCGCCGTTCAGGCACACCTGAAGGCGCGGTTCGGCCAGCGGGTCATCTGCAACCTGGGCCGCCGACATGACGGCCGGAACTGCCAGGGCGAACGGCAGGAGCGCCATGAGCCATACCCCCAAGTGCCAGAATGGCTCTCAGGACCGTTTCCGGTACCGTGAGAGCCATTGGTCAGTGATGGTGGCGAGACCCAGATTTGAACTGGGGACGCAGGGATTTTCAGTCCCTCGCTCTACCAACTGAGCTATCTCGCCGAACGTCGATTGTCGGGTCTCGGGTTTCAGGTTGACCGCAACAGCGAAACGGGTCGGAACGCGGGACCTGAGACCCGAAACCCGGAACCGGCCATCCTGGTGGGCGGAGCGGGACTTGAACCTGCGGCCTCCTGCTTGTAAGGCAGGCGCTCTGACCAACTGAGCTATCCGCCCGGTCAACGACAGTCCCGGGTTCCGGGTTTCGAGTTCTGAGTTGACGACCTTCCCTGATCGGAACCCGCAGCCCGAGACCCGAGACCATGCCGTATCTGGTAGGCCCAGCGGGAATCGAACCCGCGCTGCCGCCTTGAAAGAGCGGAGTCCTAACCTCTAGACTATGGGCCCGCATCCTGGTGAGCCGTGCAGGGATCGAACCTGCGACCCTCGGATTAAAAGTCCGATGCTCTACCAACTGAGCTAACGGCTCCCGTGGGTCGCGCACACCCACGCCCTCCACCGCCCCTGCGGCGCCGGGCTCAGAGTGTAGCAGAACCCCCCGGCGGTGTCAAACGTGAAGTGGTCCGTGGGTGTGACCACAGCGAGTATAAGGCGGGTCGGGGCAGTGTGGTCGTCAGCCCCGCAGGGGCGACTGGTGGCTAGCCAGGGGCGAAGCCCCTGGATTCCCGGCCCCCCAACCCTCCCCGCCCCGAAGGGGGCGGGCGGAACTCAGGGCCCGCCGGCCCCTTGCGGGGCCGGAACGGCGTGAAGGCCGCGTTCCGTGGGCTTCGCCCACGGCTAGTGCCTTG
>VGFB01000836.1 GCA_016869015.1 Armatimonadota bacterium | reverse complement strand
CCCCGAGGAGATCCTCGAAGCCCTCAAGGGCCTCTGGCCGAAGGACGCGCCGCCCCTGGATGGGGGCCACGGCGACTACAGGCCGGTCGAGGCAACCGCGCTGCTCGGGAAACTGGCCCCCCGCCTGAAGGGCGGCAAGTTCGCTTACAACCTCCCCCTCGGCCCGGATTTCGGCGTGCAGCTGTGGTGGAAGGGCGAGCAGATGCTCGAACTTCACTGGCACGGCAGCGAGGGCGAGCTCAAACCGCTCTCCGACCTCGTCCTGCGCAACGCACCGCTGCGGCCCGCTGAGATCGTGCTCGAGGTCGCGCCGGGCGGTGAGCTGGTCCTCGAGGCCGACCCCGGCCTGCGCGTCCCGATGGCCGGCCTGCCCACCGAGGTGAAGGACGGCCTGATAACGACCCGAGTGCCGCAGGACGCAGCACCCGGCATCTACGGCATCGTGACGACCACGGGCGAACACTGGCAATGGAGCGGGGTGAGGGTGGTCGCGGAACGCTGAGCGCTGGCGCCGGTCAGGCCGCTGCGGCCAGGGCCATGCGCATCCGTCGAGCCTCCGGGCTCATGGGGCTGCGTCCGAAGAGGGCGTCGAGGCGTTCCCCGAGGTCGCGCACACGCTCCTTGACCTGCTCCACCGTCACGCCGCCGCCTAGGTGCTCAGCCACCTCCCTGCACGGAGCGCCGTAAGCCACCGCTTCGAAGATCCGCCGGTCCGTTTCGTCGAGGAGCGCGAGCCACTCAGCCAGTGAAGCGGGGGGCGGCTTGCGCTCGAAGTGGATCGGCCGCCACTCGGCCTCGTCCAGCAGACGCCGGCCTTCAGGGCCCTCCAACCAGGCCGCCTTCTCAGCGTCCGTGAGGTTCTCTGGTCGCTTGGGTGTCATCATCCCCACCGTTCCGCGCGGAAGCGCCGTCGCTGTTTGTCGTCCATCGTCCTTGCATGGTAGCAGCGCGCAGCCCCGTCCGACTGCAATACGAAGCCGATCTCCAGGTAGCGGCCCGACTCGGGGTCCCGCCCCAACACGAACATCTCCCGTCCGCGCCAGTCTGCCCACTCCTCGATCAGGATGGGTGGCGCGTCCCCCAAGTCGTCTTCCGCACTCAGGGCCCGGTGAACCATGTGCTCGTCGATCTGACGCCGCTCGATCCTGTCCCGTCGGTCCTCCGGGAAGTAGACGTACGTGATGCTCAGGCGCATGGCTCACCCTCAGGATTCTACCAGATGGCCGGTGCGCTGTAAACGCCCTCAGGCGATTCCGGAACCGCCCCTCTATCGCTTCCCCTCCCCCAGCCCGTTCGCGGTCAGGTAGGCGTAGCTGGTCTTCACATCCTGCATCATATCGCCGTCGGAGAGGTCCTGCTCGACGATGAGCCATTGCGTGACGGCCGGGTCAAGGGCGCTGATGGCCGCGGGGAGGTTGACCTGCCCCGCGCCCAGGGCGGCGAAGTGGTACTCGGCCCCGAGAGCGCCGTCCTTCACGTGGGCCAGCTCGACGCGCTTGCCGTAACGCGCGAGGACCTCCACCGGGTCCGCGCCGCCGAAGGCGACCCAGTACAGGTCGAGCTGGCTGAAGATGTACGACGCCTGCTCCATGAGGATCTCGAAGGGATAGCGCCCGTCCTCGACCCGATGGAACTCCCAGTAGTGGTTGTGGACGTGCACGCTGATCCCGTGGGGCTTCAGCAGGTCGGCGGCCTTCTGGAGCTTCTCGGCGCAGGCCTTGCAGCCGTCCACGGTCTTGAGGTCATCGGGGCCGTAGCCCGACACGAGCCGGGTCGAGCCGAGAGCCTGCTGGAGGTCGACGATCTCCGCGAGCGTCTCGGGGGTCGGCAGCGCCCCGTGGTTGCTGGTGACGACCAGGCCGAGGTCGCTGACGGCCTTCACGTACTCAGCGGTCTCCTGACCGTACATCCCGCCGACCTCGATCCCCTTGTAGCCGATCTCGGCGACGGCCCTGAGCGTGCCGAGGAAGTCCTTCTCGAACGCATCACGCAGCGTGTACGTCTGCAAGGCGATGGGCTTCATGCGAGTCCGTCTCCTTCCGAATGAGCGCCGCGGGGCGCCTCAGACAGTGTACGCCCTCACCAGCTCCACATACCGCTCGAAGCTCTCAAACGAGATGTCGGGCAGGACCATGTCATCGATCGCGGGGATGTAGCCGCCCTGCTGTGTGAGCTCGGGCACCTTGGCGGCGAACTCGCGCTCGACGGCCTCGGGCCCGTCCATGAGGGCCTGGCGGCTGATGTTGCCGATGAGGAGGATGTCGCGGCCGAACCGCTTCTTCAACGCGACCGCATCCACATCCGCCGCCACCTCCAGCGGGCCGAAGAGGTTGATGCCGGCCTCCATGAAGCTCGGGATGAGCGGCGTGATGTTGCCGCTGGTGTAGTGGCCGATCACGTCGATGCCGTGGGCGCGCAGGAAGTCCGTCACCCGCTTCACGTACGGCGCCCAGAAGGTCGCGTACATCTGCGGGGAGACGAGGGTGCTGTTCTTGTAGGCCATCCCGTCTTCGCTGATCCAGACGAAGTCCACGACGCCCGCCTCGACGATCGGCCGCGCGAGCTCGATGATGAACTCGGCCCAGTACTCGAAGATGTCGTGGATGAAGGCCGGATCATCGGTCAGCTGCTCCAGAAACGCCTCCAGCCCGAGCATGTACCCGTTCTTGATGGAGCGTCCCGGGCCCCACTCGAAGCGCAGGCCGACGGGGTTGGCGGTGGTGCGCCAGTAGTCGAGGAGCTCGGGGCTCCACGAGCGCGGGTACCGGCGCAGGTCGCGCGGATCGTAGCGGCGCTTCATCTGCTCCCAGTCCTCGCGGTTGAACATCGACCCGCGGACGTAGTAGTAGATGGTCGGCGCCACGGCTTCGGCCTTCAGCGTGCGAACGGTGAAGCCGTACGGGTCGATGGTCGTCTGCCACTCGTCGTCTTCCTCGACCACGCGCGGGACGAAGGTGGGAATCGGCATCGTGTCCAGCCCGCAGTATTCGACCGGGTCAAAGCGCATGAAGTCGTGCACCGTGTACCCGGGTAGGAAGCCCTCGCGGCACCAGCGGCGCACGGCCTGCTCGGTGATCCCCTCGGCATCCCAGAGGGGGATGCGGTCGATGGGACGGTGGTGCA
>VGFB01000835.1 GCA_016869015.1 Armatimonadota bacterium | reverse complement strand
GAACGGTTACCCCGCGTCTGGGCCTCCGCGAATGCTTGGCCAACTGGACTGCGATCGCCTGGGACCTGCGTGAGCCGCGACGAAAGCGCCTCCTACAGGTCGACCGACTCGAACGGTGCTCCTGCCAGTTATCTTAGCGCTTATGGGGCGAAGCCCACGGAAGGCCTCGCGCCTTCGCCGATCCGCCGATGCCCTCCGGTTGCTGAGGGGCGAGTGGATGGCCGCCGACGCCCGTGCGTTCATGGTCGACCTCGGGTTCTCCAACCCCTTCGCTCCCTACGAACTGGAGTTCAGGCAAACGGACCTGACGGGCGCGCTGCAGAAGGTCGGGCGGGCCCTGGGCCTCGATGAGGCAATGGTCGACAGACTCCGGGCGGTACAGAGACAGGTGGGGGACAGCGCACGTCCGGCTTCGTGGCGCAGCGTTGCCCTTGTGTAGTGTAGCGTTCGCGGCCCTTACGACCGCTGCTCTGATCCCAGCACTGGTCCCCGCCTTGGGGTCTGTGGCCGGGCTGTCGGGAGCCGCCGCGACCGTGCATGGACTTGCCCTCCTGGGCGGGGGAAGCCTCGCCGGAGGTGGTACGGGCATGGCCGGTGGGATGTGGCTCGTGTCGGGCCTCGGGGTGGGGGCGGGAGCTATGGCCGCTCGTGTCGGGCAACTCGGGGAGCGTGCGCTGTCGATCGAGCTCGAGAAGCTCAGGGTCACATTCCGGCTGGGCCTGCTGTGCGATCCGCAGGGAGGTGCGGTCGCTGCGCAGATGATCGAGGGCCTCCGCCAGCAGGCCGAGGCGTGCAAGGCGACGCTGGCCGATGAGCGCTTGCTGAATGACCGCAAGGCGCCTCGGGTTCGAGAGATCGAGACAAAGATGACCGGGCTGCAGGACACCCTCCGGTGGATGGAACGCGAGGCTGTGGAGCACTGCGGGGCGTGAGGAGCGCCGCGCCTACGTTCGGCCCCTGGCGGTGGCCAGTAGGGCGAGGCCAGCGACGTGCCACTTCGTTGCCACCCAGCTGGGCTGCCCCGGCTCCAGCGCGAGCGGCCTTCGGCTGCCTTGCCTTCGCCTACCCACGGCCCTGCCGTCTCGGCCGCCATCTCTTAGCGAGTCCGTCTGCCAAAGGGCGCAACGCGGGCCCTGGCGAACGTTGCGCCGCCCCTCAGGGGGATCACCGACTAGGCGAGGCACACTCAGTGGACGACCACGCCCGCACCACCATCCGTGACATGGTCATCGCCGTCGCGAAGGCCAAGCGCACCGTCAACTACGCCGAGCTCTTCGACCTGATAGACGCCGACATCAGGAACCCCGAGCACCGCGACCGGCTGTTCCGCACGCTCGATGACGTCGACCGCGAGGAACCAGTGCTTGTGACGGCGGTCGTCGTGGCTCAGGAGACGGGCCTTCCCGGCCACGGCTTCTTCGCCCTGGCTCGAGAGCTTGGGCGGTTGGGGGAGGGGAGCGAGGTCGCGTTCCACCAGCAGGAGCTACGGCGGGTGTGGGAGCACTACTCGCGGTGGCCGCACACGCCCCGGCTATTGCCGTGGATTGCGCCAGCCGCGCGTCGCGGCCGTCCCAGTCAGCGCCAGGGGTTCCTCCCTGGCGCGAGGCGAGCGCCGTCGCTGCAGTGCCAGGCGAAGCGTTAGATGATCAGTGTTCCCTATCGGTAGCAGACATGCCCGCCCCACAGTTCCTGTTGAGGTTCCGCAAGACACACGAGCCTCAGTAGGGGAACGACCCGCCCCCCCGGACTGCAGACCTCGGGCCTGAGACTCCAGACCCGAGACCCCCAACCCGCCTTCTTGGCGAGGGCGTGTGAGAATCGAACTCACCTCGGACGGCGCTAGCCGGCCCGACGCTGGGTTTGAAGCCCAGGGAAGCCACCAGGCCCCATCCGCCCCCAAGACGGCAGTTCGGAGTTCGGAGTGCGCAGTTGCCAGTTGAGGGCAACGGTCGACGGCAACGGCAGTCTACAGCAACGTCACGCTCCCTGGCGGGCCGGCGGCCAGTCGGCCGATGCAAGCGAAAGAGATCGCCGGCAAGACCTGCGCCAAGTCGGCCAAGAGCCCGTCGGCGTGTGGTTCGGGAACCGCGATCAGCAATCCTCCCGAGGTCTGCGGATCGGCGAAGATCCGTGCCGGCTCATCGCGCTCCGGGCTCCAGCTCGCGAAGCGCCGCGCGTGGTCGAGGTTTCGAAGGAGCCCGCCCGCCGTCATCCCGGCCGCGAGGCACTCCCGGGCGCCCGGGAGCAGCGGGACAGCGTCTGCGGCGATCTCCGCGGCGCAACCGCTAGCCTGCGCCAACTCGTGCGCGTGCACGAGCAGCCCGAAGCCGGTGATGTCCGTACAGGCCGAGGCGGCGTGCCTCCGCATCGCCTCCGAGGCCTCCCGGTTGAGCCTCAGCATCGCGTCGACCGCCGCCTCGATCCACTCGGCCCGGGCCCTATCGACGCGCAATGCCGTGCAGATCAGCCCGGTGCCAAGAGGCTTGGTGAGTATCAGCGCGTCGCCCGGTCGGCCGCCGGAGTTGCGGACGATGTGGTTCGGGTGCGCCTCGCCGAGGACCGACAGCCCGTAGACGGGCTCGGGGTTCTCGATGGTGTGCCCGCCCGCCACCGGGAGGCCCGCTTCGGCGGCCTTCTCCGCGCCGCCGCACATGATCTCGGCCATGACCTCCAGCGACAGTTTCTCCCGCGGGAAGGCCCCGATGGCCAGGGCGAACAGCGGCTGCGCGCCCATCGCGTAGATGTCGCTCAGGGCGTTCGCCGCCGCGATAGCGCCATACGTGCGCGGGTCATCGACGATGGGCGTGAAGATGTCGACCGTCGCCACGAGGGCGAGATCCTCGCGGACGCGATAGACCGCCGCATCATCGAAGGCCTCGCCGCCGATGAGCCGCGGATGCGTCGGTACGGGGAGCTCGCGCAAGACCTGCGCGAGGGCCTCAGGGCCCAGCTTGGCCGCTCACCCGGCGCACGACGCCAAGGTTGTCAGGCGGATCTGTTTGCCGGACATGCGGGTCTCGGGTCTAGGGTCTCGGGTCTAGGGTCTCGGGTCTAGGGTCTCGGGTCTAGGGTCTCGGGTCTAGGGTCTAGGGTCTAGGGTCGCGGGTCTCGGGTCTAGGGTCGCGGGG
>VGFB01000834.1 GCA_016869015.1 Armatimonadota bacterium | reverse complement strand
CCAGATTATGTTCACGCCCGCGAGCGCGTGCTGCAAGCCCGTCATCGTCTTCGCGAGGCCGGCCTGCGCATCGGGCACGCACGACTCGGTGCTCATCCAACTCGCGCTCGGGAGGTTGTAGAACTGCGCGAGTTGCGCACCCGCCGCCTGGTGCAGCCCGCACTCGGCCGCGCCCGTGAGGGAGATCATCGCCCGCATGTCGAACGGATGGCTGAAGCCCATGTTGAACACGCACGGGCGGCCGGGCTCCAGCATCTGCACGACCGTGAATCCCGCCAGCGCCTCCGCGTTGCCCTGGGCGATGCTCCCCGCCAGCGTGACGGGCGCCGTCGCCCCCGCGAGGGGCTCAACGTTGATCATCAGCGGGATGCGCTTGCCCGAGGTCAGCCGGAACAGCTCCAGCGCCGAGTTCGACCACCGCAGCGGGCTCACCGCCGTGTAGCCCAGGCTGAAGATCGGGTGCTCGGCGAAGGGGCGGGGCGCGATCACCTGCGCCATCTCGTGGATCGTCAGCGGCCCGCTCGGTGTGTAGACGCACGGGCGCAGGTGCTTGCGCGAGTTCTGCGCGAGGACCCGGAAGCCGACGAAGTCGCGGCAGTTCGGCGGGATGTCCGCCATCGAGGTCGCGACCGGCGCGTGCACGTGCTCCAGCCCCTCGGCCAACCGCACGAACTCCGCGAGCGTCTCGCTGGTCAGCGGCTTGCGCTCGTTCCCCGTGGTCAGGTGCAGCGAGTTCCCCGTCCAGAAGACCGTCGGCCCGCTCGCGGTGAGGTCCACGTCCCCGCCCGAGACGGAGCTGAGGCGAACGGTCTTCGGCGCCGCCGCCATCGCCTCCCGCACCATCGGCTCGGGAATGCGCAAGACCTTCGCCTGCGGCGCCTCCGTGGCGCCCGCCGCGATCAGCCGCGCGCGCACCTCGTCATGGTCCAGCCAGATGCCGACGCGCTCAAGAAGGCCAATGGCCTCGCGGTCAATGCGTTCGAGGTCGGGTTGGGAGAGGGGGCCCATCGTGTCACCTCATCAAGGTCAGTTTCGGCGGCTCGACGCCAAGCTCGTCCAGCAGCGCCTGCGCCTCTTCGAGCGCGGGCTTGTAGCAGTGCGGCGGTCCATCGCACCACGCGCGCTTGTACGCTGTTCGCGCGTGCTCGACGGCGGCTTCCCGCTGGCCCACGTCGAGGTCCAGCCGCGCCAGGAGGTTGTGGATGTCGGCCTGCTTGAGCCGGTACTCGCAGCGGTCGGCGATGTGCAGCGCTTCCTCCGCCTGCCGCCGCGCCTCGTCCGCGTTCCCCTCCAGCCGATGCCACCTCGCCCACCCGAGCAGGATGTCCGGCTCAAACTCCACCAGGTTGATCTTGCGGCAGCGGGTCAGTGCATCGGTGAGGTGCCGCTCGGCTTCGGCCAGGTGCTGTTCTCGCTCGTCCTTGCCCTCAGCCGCCAGCGCGACGTGCGCCCAGCCGAGGAGCCATTCGGCCTGCACGAAGTCCCGCTCGTGGGGGTAGCGCGTCCGGGCCGTCTCCTCCGCCAGTTGGCGCGCGGAGCGCGCCGCGTGGAGACCCCCCACTGCATCGCTCATGAGCAGGGCCCGGAGTGCCCGATGGGCCTGGACGACGGCCCGGCTCTGCGTCAGGCCGCGGTTCCCGAATGCTGAGAACGCCGCGTCTAGCTCGGCAGCTGCCTCGTCGACCGCGCCTTCGCACGCAAGTAGGAGCCCTAGGTCCTGGTGCCCGACGGCTGTCCCGAACTCGTGAACCGACTCCTCGCTCAGTGGGATGCTCCGGCGCAGGTTGGCCTCGGCGGCTGCCAGTTCGCCGAGGGCGAGTTGGCTGTCAGCCAGGTTCCGGAGGCCGGTCGCCAAGTTGCGACTGTCGTCGCGCTTTCGGAGGATCTCGTTGACCGTCTCCTGCAACGGCGCGGCGCGCCTGGGCTGGCCGGCACAGCCATAGGAGATCGCCAGCTCATTGAGCGTCCACGCCTGGCCGCTCTCGTTCTTGAGCCGAGGTACCTTGCCCTCACCGTCGGGGAACAGCGCGCGAAGAAGCTCGATCACGGTCTCGTACGCGCCGAACTGGAAGTGGAGCGGCTTGCTGAGGCGGTCGTAGTACAGGTCGCACGCGTCGTCGTAGCGGCCTGCGCGGACGGTATGGTGATAGAGCTCGATGACGGGCGCGAGGTCCTCGATGCGCTCGACCTTGTCCGGCTTCGGGACGGCGTCGAAGTAGCCGTGCAGGCGGGTGTGGACACCCTCCTTGTCGGTCAGGCGGTTGTAGGCATGGTGGCGGACGATGGGATGGAGGTCGTAGCGAGCAGCAGCGCCGTCGAAGACCAGCAACCCGCGTTCGGTCAGCTCCCGCAGTGCGGCCTTCAGTTCCGTCTCATTGTCCAGCGGGCTGATCGCCCGCACCGCTTCGTAGTCCATCGGACCACGGAAGGCAGCCAGGCGGCTGAGCAGCTCGCGCAGCTCGGGCCGCAAGGCATCGTACGCCAACTGCAGGACGTGGTGCTCCCTCGCGACCAGTTCGTCGCCCGGGTCGTACTCCTCGGCGGCGCGGATGTCGCCGGGACGCTGGGGGTCCCGCAGGATCATGCCGGCAAGCAACCGCAAGGCCAGCGGGTGGAAGCCGAAGCTGCGGCAGACCGCCTCGATCTCCCCACGGTTGCCCTGGATGCCCTGAGCGTGGAAGAACGCGACCGCGTCGTCGGGCTGGAGGGCGATCAGGTTCTCGCGGCGGCAACGGGGAAGCATCGCGCCGCCGTGGCCCTCCAACTCCTTCGGGTACAGGCGGGTCGTCATCAGGACGCGGCTCTCGAGGGACAGCGCGGCGATGCGCCGCAGGAAGTCGGCCGCACGCGGGTCGAGGCATGCGCGGTGGTCGCCCTTGGCCTCCTCGGCCACCTCATCGCCCTGGTAGGAGGCGTTGAGGCTGCCATATGCCCGGAGCTCGCGCTCGAAGCCGTCGAGCACCAGCAGGAACCGGTGCTGCTGCAGGAGGCTGACGAGGGCGACGACCCGCTCGTGATCGGAGCCCAGCGACTGCGGGTCGATCCGCCCGCCGCTGCAGTACACGAGCGCCTCGCGCAGGAAGGCGTCGAACTTCGCCTCTCGCTCGTAGAAGGACCACCAGAGCACGCCCTC
>VGFB01000833.1 GCA_016869015.1 Armatimonadota bacterium | reverse complement strand
CATCGACGTCTGCCCGTTGAGGGCCACAGCGCCGTCCGCCTCGCCGTCCCGACCCGGCGCGGGCGCGACGTCCTGAGCGAGGTCGAGCAGGCCGAGCGTGGGCTCGCCCGTTCCGGCAAGGGGCGCAGCGACCATCAGGCCTCGCTCGCCCAGTTCATAGGCCGTGACGCTTCCCGCCGCAGTGTTCTCCAGCGTCGCATCGACGGTGAAGGACTGCGGCCCGCTGAGGCTCGTGAGGCTGCCATGCGGGTTCGAGGCCGTGACCTGCCAGTAGTACGGCCCGCCGGGCGGCAGCCCGTCCGGCAGGAGGCACCGCGGCCCGGTCCGATCGCTGAGGCTCACGAGCGGATCGCTGAGGTCGCGGTTCCTGGAGACCGTCACCGAGAAGGTCCTCTTGCTCGCACGCCCCTCACCGTAGGCCGTCCACTCCAGCAGCAGCGGGCCCGCCGCGACCGCTTCCCCGTCCCGCGGGCGCTTCAGCCAGAGGGGCGCCGGGCCCGCGTTCACCATCGGCAGCCACGCGGCGGAGTCCGTACCGTGTGCGCCGGCGGTGGCGAAGTCGCAGAGCACGACCTCATGGCCATCGCTCGCGACGAACTTGCGCGCGATCAGCGGCTGGAAGCGCGCCTCAACGGTCACTGGCTCCGACTCCAGCTTCTCGGCATCCAGGGGCGGCATGTCCACCGTATCCATGGCGTTGTACTTCGGGTCGAAGGCCAGCAGCAGCGGGCCGCGGTAGATCGCCGCCGTGCCGCTGCGGCCAAGCTCGCCGGCCCACACGCGCGGCGACATGTCAAAGCGCAACTCGATCATGTCCCCGTCCCGCCACTCACGCGCGAGGCTCAGGTAGGACCCGGGCACGACGCCTTGTACAGCCTTCCCGTTGACCGCCACGCGCGTCGTCCTCGACCACCCGGGGATACGCAGCCGCAGATCGAACCGCTCGGCCTTCGCCAGCCCCAGTTGCAGCTTCACTCCACCCTCGGCGGGGTATTGGGTCTCCTGGGCGAGGGTGATGCGCGCGCCGCTCGCGAGGGTGAAGCTCAGCGTCCCAGGGCCGTAGTAGCTCACCAGCGGCCCGTCCCCGTCGAGCGTCACCGCCCACTCGGAGATCGCGCCGATGCCGCGCGGCGCGTTGACCGAGCAGCAGTTCAGCTCCGGCGTCCCGAACCGGGCCTGGAAGACGATGTGGTGCGCCGAGGCCTGCCGGACGCCGTTGACGGGCGTATCGTACGTCCACCAGCGGCCCGACGGGTGCTGGGAGCCCAGGACGCTGTTCCACGTCGAGAGCTCCAGCGCGTCCGCGACGCGGCTGTCGCCGGTCAGGCGAAGCATGTCCACCGAGAGCGCGACCCACGCCGTCGTGCAGCAGGTCTCGATGGCCCCGGGCGAGTAGGGGTTCCCCACAGCCTGCTCGTTGGTCGAGAAGCCCCCGGTCGGATGCACGTCATGGTGCAGGATTGTGGTCCAGTGGCTCTCGTAGGCGCGGGCGTACGCCGCGTCGCCGGTGATGAGGTACAGCTCAACGAGGCCCTGGAGATCGTGCAGGCTCTCCCAGCGCGGATTCGGCGTACGGAAGTAGTCGATCCCCTGGACGCCCGTCCGGAAGTAGTCGCCCGCCGACTCCCAGTCCTTCTCGATCTCGCGCACCATCCGCCGGTAACGCTCATCGCCTGTCTCCCGACACAGCCACCCGAGGGAGTGGATCACGGCCATGTTCATCTCAGGGGAGCCCGCGTCGCGGACGCGCTTGCCCGTGTCCAGGAACGTGTTGCAGATGAGGTCGCCCATACGCCGCGCAGCCTGAAGCGAGGCCTCATCGCCGGCCTGCTCGTGCCACATCAGCAGCGCCAACATTGCGTGGTAGTGGCCCCACAAGTCCCAGTGCCCGAGCAGCCGCTCCTCCTCCCGGAAGGGTCCCAGATACCCATCCTCGGCCTGGGTGCTGAGGAGCTCATCGATGGTGCGCTGGATGTGGCCGCGCAGCTCCGGCCGGTCGCTCATGCGGCAGGCTTGAATGGCCGAGATCAGGTACTTCCCGACGAACTCCCCAGCCCACGGGACCAGGTCCGGCACGGGCTGCCGATCCCGCGTGCGGAACATCTCAATCATGCGCGGATTCGCGTCCACCGCCGGCAGCAGCCAGTGGTCGACGTTGCGCTCGACCCTCTCCCCCATCGGGCCGGTCAGGCGCACGGTGAGGTCGGAGGGAGGGTCGAGCTTCAGCGAGGCGCGAGTCCGAGCGGGTTGCGCCTCCCCGGGGGCCGCCAGCAGGATACCCGCAAGCACGACTACGCCGAGGACGTCGAGCAGATGGGGGGTCATTGCTTCGGCCTCTCTCCCGCAGCGGAGTGACGGACTCGATGGCGAATGCCGGCCGCCAGCCCCGAAGGGGCAACCGCTGCCCGGGTGTGGGCGCGACGCCCCGCCGTGCGTCGGGCCGTGCGCCGTCGGTTTCGCCGTGTGCCATCAGCCCCGAAGGGGCGAGTGGTGGCTAGCCGTGGGCGAAGCCCACGGAACCACGCGCCCCCCTCCCTCAAGCCCCGTAGGGGCGCCGGTTCGTGCCCCACAGGTACCGTTCATCGTACTCGACGCCATGCTCGTTCAGGAATGACCGGAACTCCTCCTCGAACGTGACCTCGCGATGATGCTCCTCCTGGCGAGCGATGTACGCCGTCACTTGCCCGAGGCCCCGGACGCTGACCGTGAAGGCCCCGTACCCTTCCTGCCACGTGAACGGGACGTCCGGGAACGTCGAGTGCATCCACTGGGAGGAGCCCCCCTTGACCTCGCGCAGCACGTCGGGGATCGTCCTGTCCTTAGGGAGGTTCGCCAGGATGTGAACGTGGTCGGCGGCCCCGCCGATGGCGTACGGTACACCGCCCTGGGACCGGACGATGCCCCCGATGTAGTCCCACAGGCGAGGGCGGGCTTCGGGCCCGATGGACCGCGCCCGTCCCTTGGTGCCGAACACGATGTGGTAGTACAGGCAGACGTAGGAGGCCATCGCGTCCTCGTCAGTCCGCCCGCCCCTACGGGGCGGGTGAGAAGGGGCGCCGGTTTCCGTGGGCTTCGCCCACGGCTAGCCCGGATCATTCACGAGGATGAGAGGAAGGAAAGCCGGAGAGACGAGGAA
>VGFB01000832.1 GCA_016869015.1 Armatimonadota bacterium | reverse complement strand
CATACCGCAGGTAGATCGGGTCGATGTGCTCGCGCCCCAGGCCCTCGCCGCGCAGCAGGTAGTCGGCCCAGGTATCCACGAAGGGCACGGGAAGGTCCGGGTCCCACAGCGGCATGGTGGTGCAGTGGACGTAGAGCCGCTTACTGCCGAGCAGCTGCCTCATGCGGCGCGCGCACTCCCAGGCCTTCCCCACGTCGGCGAAAACCCCGTCCCAGTACAGGCCGTCCACATCGTACTCGTTCAGCAGCCACTCGGCCTCCGCCAGGTACAGGTCCACGGCGTCGTCGCGCAGCTTGCCCCCCGGGGCGACGGCCGGGGTGTAGTAGTAGGTGGAGCTGTAGGGCAACACCTGGTAGCCCAGTTCGTGAGCGAGGCTGACCACCTGCCGGAACCGCGCCGGGTCCCGGGGCTTGATGTGCTGGATGCCGAAGCCGTCCCAGAACTCCAGGTGCAGGACGAGGATGTTCCCCAGCTTGCGCCAGGCCACCAGCTCCTCATCCGTCGGCAGCGGGCGCGGCGAATCACCGGGGACACCCGCGGCCAACTCCGGGAACTGGTGGACGATGCGCTCCTCACGGTGCTGCTGCCAGTTGTACGGGCGCGGGGGGCAGACGCAGACGGCGAGGGCCTCGCCCGGAGGCACGCGCACCTGCACCCCGCAGCCCTCGGGCCCGTCCGAGAAGCGGGGGTTGGCCTCTGCAGCGAACAGCGGATAGACCCCGAGGCCGCCCCGCTCATCGAGCAGCAGCGTGCCTTCACGCGTGCTCCGCACGTACTCGGGCCGGAAGTCGGGAGCCTCGCCGGTCCGCGCTTCAACGACCAGCCCCGGGACGAGTTCCGGCGGGCATGTCACGCGCAGGACGGAGTCGCAAGTGACCTCGAACCGAACGCCGCTGTCCGACGCCAGCACCGCATGCTGGTCATCTTGCGCCGCAACCCTCAGGCCCGCCAGCGTCCCGCGGCCCGGCTCCACGCCGCCCAGCACTCGTCGTCCGCCGCTGCGCTGCACCAGCAGGATGCGGCTCTCACTCGGCCGCAACTCGAACCCGGCGCCCGTCGTCGTGACGCGGAAGCCGTCAGCCACCTCGTCCACCCGCTCCACCCGCATGTCGAAGGGCCACTCCACGGCGGCTGTGGCGGCGCCGGGGAACAGAACCAGTAGAGCCAAGGCATGCCGCACGCCAGTACCTCCTGTCCGCCTGGCATTGTACGGCCTCACCTTCGCTGGAACGCCCTCCCGATCCTCGCCCCAGCACCTACACCGAGCGCACCACCGTGCAACCGGGGAGGCCCCGTGGCGCGCTGGAAGCGCCTCCCGGGCAGCGCAGTGGGGTCAGGCCCCTCCAGGTGTGGGAGGGCGGTTTGGCGCCGGACAAAGGGCGGCAGGACTCCAGTCGCGAAGCTCCGCCGCGCGAGCCGTGCCGGCGTCACAACCGGTCGCCGGTAGGACCGCCATTTTGGCCGATGGCACACCAGAGGCATCCGCATGGGCCCACGTGAAGTCGTCCTCGAGCAGATTGCGCACCACGAGACACCGGTCGTGCCCTACTCGCTGCCGCTCGAGCCGGTGATCTGGGAGCGACTTGACGAGCACTACCGCGGCCAGGAGTGGCGCGAGAGGATCACCACCTACCTCACGTGGTGCGGGAGCCCCGTCGCGGCGCCGTCGGAGTCGATCGACGACGCCCACTACCGCGATGCCTTTGGCGCGGTCTGGCGCAGGGACGGTGAGGTGCCTGCCGTCGTGACGCCGGCGCTCGCGTCCCCCAGCTTCGATGGCTACGCCTTCCCGTCGATCGATGCCTACATCAACGCCGAGGCCAAAGAGGCAGCGCGCAAGCGGATCGCTGAATCGCTGGGGACCTTCACCCTCCTGGCCGTCACGCCATGCCTGTGGGAGAGTTGGTATGTGCGGGGCTTCGAGGCGACGCTGGTTGATTGCGTGGCCGAGGAGGACTTCTATTGCGAGCTCCTCGACCGCCTGACCGACCTGTGCCTGGCAGTGGTTGATGAGTGCGCCGACATCCCGGCTGATGCCATCATGATGGGCGATGACTGGGGCGACCAGCGGGGCGTGTTGATCGGGCCGAAGCGATGGAGACGGTTCCACAAGCCTCGGTATGCGCGGATCTTCGAGGCCATCCATGACCAGGGCAAGCTCGCTGTGCTGCATTGCTGCGGTAGCGTGGCCGAGATCATGGGCGACATCGTCGAGATCGGGCTCGACGTCCTTGAGAGCGTGCAACCCGAGGCCGCGGGGATGAACCCGTATGAGCTCAAGCAGAAGTGGGGCGACAGAATCACCTTCTGGGGAGGCCTCGGCAGCCAGTCGACGATTCCCTTTGCCACGCCTGACGAGCTGCGCAAGGAGATCCGGCGGCTGCGGAGGGAGATGAGCAAGGGCGGAGGCTACATCCTGGCGCCAGCGAAGCCCGTCCGGATCGAGACTCCGACCGAGAACGCGGTGGCCTTGGTGGAGGAGTTCCTCCTCACATAGGCACTCGCGTGGTGCGCGCGAGCTCGCCGATCCGGTGGCCCCCTCAGGCGCTCCCCGCCGCCCACAGAGTGCAGGAAACCCAAGCTCACAGGGCCCAAACCGCCCCTGGAAGCGCCCCCGGTCACTCGAGCGGGGCCTACGCCCACCTTGGGTGCGGGAGCGCGTTCCTGGCGCAGATACGGCCCCCTACACTCGCCATGGCCCTCCCCACACACGTTGCCGCGGGTTGGCGCGGAGCGAGGGGCGGGGACAGCCGGCGGCAACGCCGCCCTCTCCACGGGGATCGTCTGTGCGGAGCGCCCTTCCCGCGGCTTTCCTCAACGGCAGAGGGGCATGGATCGAGGCGCGAGCGAGCAAGTGGGGTCCACCCCGGCCTGGCGGTTGGGGGGGGGCGATCTGGGAGTTCCTGTTCGGCGGATCGTCTGGGTGCCCTACGGCTGGATGGCGAAGCCGGTGAAGGTGCCCTCGTGGTTCCCCAGGATGCCGGCGTACTGCACCTGCTCCGCCGCGGGCTTCACCCAGCACTCCACCGCCAAGGTGTCGGTCAGCGTCGGGAGGGTGGTGTCCGAGGTGACGAAGGAGCGCTTCCCGTCCAGGGACAGGCACTGCCCCTCCCGACCCGGCGCGAAGGCGCAGTTGCC
>VGFB01000831.1 GCA_016869015.1 Armatimonadota bacterium | reverse complement strand
ACCCCGTTTTGTCACCAGTTCATCGGATAGACGTGCCACCAGGGGATGAGGCAACCGACCAGCGTCCAGAACCCGCCGTTGAGAAGGTCTCCGACTACCAGGCCGATGAAGAACGGGAGGAGGCGCTGGTAGAGCTTCGGGCCGCCGTAGCGCAGGACCAGCGCCTTGGCGGCGAAGGCGATGGTGAAGGGCATCCACACCTTGTCCATCGTATACGTGCCGGCCAGCGCGTAGCCCACCGGGTGTAGCGGCCACCACAGGAAGTGCGTGCGCAGGAGCATCAGGCCGACGGTGATGGCGCCCCCCACCACCATGAAGGCGGACCCGTGCCAATCCGTCGAGGTGCGGTTCAGCAGGTAGCTCTGCAGGCGCTCGAATGGTCGCCGGCCGTTGAGCGTCCGCCACGGTTCCAGCTTTCCCAGCGCCCCGTACCGGTACCAGATGAACAGCGCGCTGCCCATGCCCCAGGCCAGGGCCAGACACAGCGCCCCGACCATCGCGCCGGCCAGCTTGCGGGGCGGCTCCCCCACCTCGTCGGCGATCTTCAGGCCGTCGAGCTGATGGGGCATCGACAGGCAGCGCAGGTCGTAGCTGGAGATGTTGCTCAGGTAGGCCATCACGGTGAGGTCGTTCACCGCGAAGCTCCGCGAGCCCGCGACGGCCAGCATCGCGAGGTTCGGGTCGACCTGCGGACCGAAGAGCCACGCGTTACCGGTCTCCGCGCGGATGCGGGTTGCGGCGGTCATGTACAGCAAGCTGAGCGCCAGGATGATCGCCGGAGGGAGCACCGACATCCCCGCCAGCTTGCAGTAGACGACCAGCAGCGCGAAGGAGACCAGCAGCGCCCGCACGGGCCAGACATCCTCCGGATCGGCGTCTGACCGCAGCCCCAGGGCCGCTCGCAGCATCCGCGCGTACTCTCGCCGGCCGGTCCAGAACGAGAGCACCCCAAGGGCGATGAACGCCCCGGCGCCCTGGTGCTCGAGGAACGGGAAGCGTGAGAACATCTGCCCGCTGCCCCACTCGTTCCATCCGGTGACGCCCCCAAGCATCCGCTCCAGCTTCGTGACCCAGAAGAACGCGATGCTGCTGAACGTCACCTCGGTCGACAGCAGGTAGGCGATGCCCGTCACGAACGGGTATAGCGCCATGGATAGCGGGCGGAGGAAGCTCCAGGGCTGTTCGTTGAGGTACGGGCCCAGATCGATGTTCCGGTACTCCAGCTTGGGAACGGACGGGAAGTTCAGGTTCAGCGTGTTCAGCGTGCCGACCAGGAAGGGGATCGCGAAGCCGATCCACATCACCCGGTCGCTCCAGAAGGCCCGGCCGCGCGTTACGCTGAGGGGAATGTAGACGGTGGGGAAGGTCAGCTTCTCATGCTCGACCCACTGCCGCCTGACCGTCGCGACGAGGCTGAGGGTCGCGGTTGAGAAGAGGACCATGAAGCCGAACCACGCCCCCAGCGCCGGCGCCCACTTCGCCCACGGCACGCTCGCCTCCCCCTCATAGTAGGCGGTGATCACGTCTTCGGCCCGCGGGGAGAACCAGTCGGGGATGTAGGGCTGGAACTCGGCCCACCGGTTCTCCGGCGTCGCAAAGTACCAGGGGGCCGTGAGCGTCGGGATGAGGAAGTGGATGCCGCCCGAGGACACGATGACGCTGGCGGAGGCCGTCAGGACGTAGACGACGAGCAGCTCGCGCCGCGCCAGCCGCCGGGCGGGGGCCACGTGGCCCAGCAGCGCATTGGAGGCGAGCACGACGGTGACCGCGAAGAACGCGCCGACCGGAATGGACGTGTTGGCCAGCGCGCTGTGACCCCGCGCGCCGCCCAGCACCAGCTCCGCCCAGTGAATGAACAGCACGGTCCCCACGATGCAGGCGACCGATACCGCCAGCGCCCGCCCGGTGATTCCCGAGCGGGACTCGCGTTCATCAGGGACAGGCAGTTGGGTGTCCGTTACCTCGAGAGCCATGCCGCTCCTCAGACTGCGCTTCGGCCGGCTGCGCTTCTTCGCGAGGCCTGCCGCCATACCCTTTGAGTGAGGACCCTCCATGACTCGGCTCGACTCCGCCGCGCTGGACCGACTGATCGACGAGTGCCTCGCCCGCGGCGACTTCCCCGGGGTGGCGGCGTGGGTGGAACACGAGGGCGAGGTGGTCTACCGACGCGCCGCCGGACACCGAATGGTCGTGCCCGAGCGCCGTCCCATGCTCGAGGACACGGTCTTCGATCTGGCCTCGCTGACCAAGCCCCTTGCCACCGCGACGGCCGTGCTGCAGCTCGCCGAGGCCGGCCGGCTTTCGCTCCAGGACGAGGTCTCCCGCTTCCTGCCTGCCTTCTCCGGCGACCAGCGCGACACCGTCACCGTCCACCACCTCCTGACGCACTCCGCCGGTCTGCCGGCGTACAAGAACTACCTCGAGGGGCACATGGGGCCCGACGAGATCCTCGCCGACCTCTGCCGCCTGCCTCTCGCTGCGCCGCCGGGCGCGCGCTTCATCTACTCGTGCCTGGGCTACATGCTGTTGCGAGCCATCGTGGGCACGGTGGCGGGCCAGCGACTCGACGCCTACTGCACGCAGCGCGTCTTCTACCCGCTCGGAATGCACGAGACACTGTTCAACCCGCCGCCGGAGGTGCGGGAGCGCTGCGCGGCGACCGAGCAGCTACCCGATCGCGTCCTCTGCGGCGAGGTGCACGACGAGAACGCCCGCGCGCTGGAGGGCGTCGGCGGCAACGCGGGCCTGTTCGGCACGGCCGCCGACGTGGCTCGCTTCTGCCGGATGATCCTCAACGACGGAGCGCTGGACGGCGCGCGCGTGCTGTCCGAGCCGCTGCTCCACCGGGCCCTGAGCAACCAGGCGCTGCATCCCGGCCACGCCCGCGGCTTCGGCTGGGACATCGACAGTGACTACACGCCGGTCGTGCGCGGGGACGTCTTCCCCGCGGGGGGCGTGGGGCACACGGGCTACACGGGCACGTCGATCTGGATCGATCCCCCCAGTCGGACCTTCATCGTGCTGCTCACGAACCGGTGCCACCCAACCCGGGACGGCCTCGCCGCCAATCTCCGTCGAGGCGTCGCCAACCTCGTCGGCGCGGCCTTCGGTCGGGCGCCCCTCACCTCGACGCTCGCGCGC
>VGFB01000830.1 GCA_016869015.1 Armatimonadota bacterium | reverse complement strand
GGGAGTAGCAGGCGGTGCGGATCTTGTGCTGCCCGGTCTGCCAGGCGCGCATCTCGGTGAGCGTCGCAACATCCCATTCCCGTACCCATCCATCGGCATCGCTCAGCAACAGCGCCTTGCCATCCTGACGAACCTGTACACTGGACAACGTGGACGGCGAGACCTTGGTGGTGGAATGCCGCTGCCCGGTCGCCAAGTCCCACAGTTCGACTTGCCCACCCACGAGTACGACGCCCCAGTCGTCGCGCAGATACCCGAGCCCACCCACTCCGTCGAGGCGCATCCGCAGGGTTCCGAGGCGCTGCACGGCACCTGGAGGGAGGGCATCGCCGTGGGGGTCCTTCGCTGTCTGGGGCATGGCGGCACCTGTCAGTAGTAGGCAGATCAGCATGGACAGGAAGGACACGGGGCACCCCTTTGTCGCCGGTACCCACCCGCAGGCAGGATGCGGCACTGCGGCTTCGTGAGGTCTGGCCTGTCAGCCCGCTGTCACTGTGACCGGAGCGAGAGCCTCGAGGCCACTGGCGAGGTCCTTAACCTCCACCTCCCAGCGCCCCGGCGCGGCGTCCATCGGCACGCCAAACGGAATCCGCACGACTCCGTCGCTCACCGGATAGCAGCCGGACACGTCCTGCGCGACGCCTTCTGCATTACGGACGCTGACTCTCACCGCGCTGCTCCCGGCGATCGGGGCCCCGCGGTCGTCCTGGACCGTCACCGTCAGCGTCAGCGCTGTCCCCGGCCGAAGGGGCTCCGTGGTGCCGATGTCGGCCACCACTCCCGAGATCGGCCGCGGGTGGAACGCGAACAGTGCCTCGCCGGCCTCCGGCCAGGTGACGCGCGCGCGGCACGAGCATCCGCTCCTTACCGTCCGCCCGCGCGCGCAGCGCCATTGGCAGGACGCCGTTGACCGCGCGCACCGACCCGTCGAGCGACAGCTCGCCCGTCAGGCAGCACTTGTCGAGCCCGTCCGCCTGCAACTGCCCGGTCGCGGTCAGCACCCCGGCGGCTCAGCGTGTGCCAACACCTTCCCCAGAGCCTTCCACGATATCCCCTCCTCCCGGCACAACTCCCGCTTGCTCAAGCCCGACTGCGCCGCGCGAACCCGCAGCTGCGTCCACCATTCCATGTCCCGATGCACCCCTGAGCCTCCGGCACACAGCCCGCGTCAGACCAACCTCCTCTGAGCCCTGTGCCGACGCGATTCCAACGGGTGCCTCCCATTTCCGCCGCCTCCATCTCCGCCTCCCTCTTACCCCGCCGTTTGCACTGACGGCTGTCCGGGTTGCGCTTCCAGCCGGATGACAAGGGAACGCCGGAACGGCGGCAAGGCCAAGACGTCGTGGGCCACGGCGAGGTCGGCCCACACGTTGGCCCACGGGTCATACGCCCGCGCCTTCCAGTCCGTCCCCGCGGGCAGCAGCGGCGTGAGGTCCGGCCGCGGGCGCTCCTGCCAGTGCCATGCCGGTGCGTTCAGATCCACCGCCGCGTCTGTCAGCAACTCGGGCGCCACTCCGTCCCGCAGTTCCGCCCGCCAGTCGTTGGCCGCGTCACGGCACCAGATGAGTACGGTGCGGCGGCCGCGCAACACGTACACGCGCAGCCGCGGGTGCGCCACCATCAGCGGCTCGAACCCCTCCGCCGGGGGGTCTATTCCGGCGGTCGCCTCGGCGAAGCGGCCGAACTGCCACCAGAGGTCATTCGGCGCGACATACCTGTCCCAGAACCAGACCTGCCCCGCCCCCGCCGCCCCCGCCATGAATGGGGTCCAGAGAATGTCGTGCAGCAGCGTGCCGTTTGTGTCGGTCGCAAAGAGCTTGAACGGCCCGGAGTGACAGGGCTCGACGGCGCCGCTCTCGGCGAGGATGATCGGCCGGCTCGTGCCGAGGCGCTGCAGCTCGCGTACCGCCTCCGCCGCGAGGACGTCCACGGGCCCGTGGCACACGTCCCATTCGGCTCCGAGGTCGAGATAGCGGTGCGCCTGCGCGACGTCATTGTCGCCCAGCCCCACCAGCCACCCGTACATCGCCCGGTATTCCTGCCGGTCGAAGCTCCCGAGGCTCTGCAGCGACAGGTGGCGCGGGAAGAGCCGCTTGAGTTCGGCCAGCATGCGCTCCGTCCATGGTGCCCACAGCCACATTGGCCCCACGCAGTTGACTTCGTTCCACAGTTCCCAGCCGTAGACCGTGGGGTCGTCTCCGACGCGGTCGCGGTACCACTGCAGCTTGCGGAGGAAGTGCTCCACGCCGGCGGGACGCTGCATGAAGTCCAGCATTGCCGTGCCCGGGACGCCGTCCTGCTCGGCGAAGGCGCCGCCGTTGGCCCGATGGTGGATCAGGTTGTCAGACCAGATCTGTCGTTCGGCGCGGATGTCGCGGAAGTACTCGAGGCAGAGCTTCACCCGGATGCCGCGCTCGCGCGCCAGGGCCAGGAAGCGCTGGAGGTCAGCGGCCCCGGCCTCGTCAAAGACGCCCGTACGCTCGCGCTCGACCAGCAGGCTGGCGTGGTTGAGCCACACGCGGCAGTAGTTGACGCGATGGGCGGCCATGCGCTCGAGTGTGGCTGCGAACTCCTCGACCGGCGGAGCACCGACCAGGTTCAGACCGTTGGGCACGTACGGCGTCCCGTTGCTCAACTCGAGGTAGCGACGATCGCGCGGGCTGATCCGCACAGAGGCTTCCTGGTCCGTCATGTCTCCCTCCGAGGGGTACGCTGCGCCTGCCGGCCTACTGCTCCACCGGCCGCGAACCGGGACGCCAGGCAGGACGTGGCTGACGGGGACCCCGCAGCCCTACCACGGCCCGATGTTCCAGACCGCGCGCTTGTGACCGTCACAGGCCTTGCGGCCGCGCCGGGGTGGCTACTTCCCCTTGATCCACAGCACGCGCGAACGGTGCTCGTCCAGCTTCACCGCCAGCGTCTGCTTGCCTGCTGCGAGCGCGCCGAGCTTCTCCCCGGTCTCAGCATCGAGCACGTCACTCGCCGCCGGCACCTCCAGGTTCACGGTCACCGTGACCGGCTTGCTGCCGTAGTACTCGGCCACCAGCAGCGCGACGTCATTGCCCCGGCTCATGCCGGACACCCGCGCCGGACGGTCCACCACCGCCTTGTCGTAGAGTTGCCCGTCCACGATAATGTCCT
>VGFB01000829.1 GCA_016869015.1 Armatimonadota bacterium | reverse complement strand
ATGTGGATACGCGTTCGCCCCCTCACCCCATCCCTCTCCCCACGGGAGAGGGAGTGTGGCACCCTCCCCCGTAGGGGGAGGGCGGGGGGTGAGGGGGCGTAGATATCGATCCCTGCGCAACAACGGGTGGTGCGCGGAGTATGCGGATACGCGTTCGCCCCCTCACCCCATCCCTCTCCCCAAGGGAGAGGGAGTGTGGCACCCTCCCCCGTAGGAGGAGGGCGGGGGGTGAGGGGGCGAAGACGTCCATCCCCGCTCAACAGCAGATGGTGCGCAGGGAATGTGGATACGCGTTCGCCCCCTCACCCCATCCCTCTCCCCACGGGAGAGGGAGTGTGGCACCCTCCCCCGTAGGGGGAGGGCGGGGGGTGAGGGGGCGAAGATACCCATCCCCGCGCAACCATGGATGGTGCGCAGGGAATGTGGATACGCGTTCGCCCCCTCACCCCATCCCTCTCTACCGCTCGCTCCACTCGCGGCACCTTCGGCCCACGAGAGAGGGAGTCTGGCACCCTCCCCCGTAGGAGGAGGGCGGGGGGTGAGGGGGCGTAGATATCGATCCCCGCGCAGCAACGGATGGTGCGCAGAGAATGTGGATAAGCGTTCGCCCCCTCACCCTTCCCTCTCTACCGCTCGCTCCACTCGCGGCAGAGAGGGAGTGTGGCACCCTCCGCCGCAGGCCGAAGGCCGCGCGTGCTCAGCGAGCGGGAGCGAGGGCGGGGAGTCGGGGGCGACGAGTACGCTCCGACCTACCGCGCCACGGCCTTCTCAGTCTCGTCCAGCCGGAGCGACAGCACACGGCTGGCCGAGTCGGCGCCCATGCTCACGCCGTACACGACCTCGGCCGTCTGGATCGTCTGCCGGTTGTGGGTGATGATGATGAATTGCGTATCGGCGCTCAGCTCGCGCAGCATCTCGCAGAAGCGCCCAACGTTGGCTTCGTCCAGCATCGCATCGACCTCGTCCAGCACGCAGAAGGGCGTGGGCGAGACCTTCAGCAAGGAGAAGACAAGGGCGCAGGCGGTCAGGCTGCGTTCGCCCCCGGACAGCATCGCCAGGCCGTGCTCCCTGCGGCCGGGCAGGCGCGCCTCGACGTCGATGCCGGTGTTCATCAGGTCATCGCTGTCCGTCAGCACCAGCTTGGCCGAGCCGCCACCGAACAGCCGCGTGAAGACCTGACGGAAGGTGACCGCCACGGCGTCGAAGGTCTTGCGGAACTCGCGCTCCATCAGGTGGTCGAGCTCGGCGATGACCTCCTGGATCTGCGCCTCGGCCTTGCGCAGGTCATCGACTTGCGCCGTGAGGAAATCGGCGCGCTGGCGAACTTCCTCGTACTCGCGGCGCGCCTCGACGTTGACCGCGCCCATGCGCCGGAGCTGCAGGCGCAGGCGGGCCACCTGCCCTTCCAGCTCGGGCGTCACCTCGTCGACACGCGGGAGCGTCTCAACCCATCCCTGCAGCGGCAGCGGCTCCGGTCCAGTGACGCTTTCCTCATATTCGAAGGCCACCAGCCCGAAGTCGTCCTCGATGCGCTGCTGAAGCGAGGTCAGCTCCTGCTGCCGCCGGGCGAGCTCGATCTGCGCTTGCGAGTGCGCCCGCTCCGACTCCTGCAGCTCGGAGCGGCTGCGAGATTCGCCGGATTCGTGCTCGGCCCGTTCGCCCTCCAGCACGCGCAGTTGCGCTTCAAGCCCGTCGGACTGCAATTGCATCTCCGAGAGCGAGCCCTCAATCACCTTCAGCCCTGCATCGGCTTCGGTCAGGTCACGGCGGGCGGCGCCTTCCGCCGCCCCGCGTGCTGCGGTCCTCTGCCGACGATGCTCGAGATCCGCTTCCACCACGGCCCGGCGCGCCTCGGCCTCGGCCGCCCTGGCCGCCGCCTCGCCCGCCGCCGTGCGCGCCAGCCCGACGTTGGTCTCCAACTGGAGCAGTAGCGCGGCGCCCTCGCCCCCGGTGAGTCGCAGGGCCAGCGCATCGACCTCGGACTGTCGTCCCGCCTCTTCCGCCTGCAGGTCCGTGCCGCGCGCTTCACACTCGCCCCGCTCGCGTTCGAGGCGCTCAACCTCCTGCGCCAGCCGCACGCCGGCCGAGGCCAGCGACTCAGCCTGGGCTTCTTTGGCCCGCTGATCGAGCATCGTCTGCTCGAGCCGCAAGCGGGCGCTGCGGTCCAGGTCACCCGCCTCGCTCACCGTCCGGCCCACTTCCGCCAGCTTCGCCTGGACGGCCTGCAGCTTGCTCCCCAATCCGTCGGCCAAAGCGGTCTCGCGCTCACGCTCGCCCGCCGCCTGCCGGAGTTCGTCCTCCACCTGTCCGAGCGCCTCGGATGGGCGGTCCTCCTCCGTCACCCCGGCGACGACCTCGCCGCCAGCCGAGAAGACTTCCCCGCCCAGGGTCACCACCCGGCCGTCCGCCGGAAGCTGGCCGGCGATGCGCCGGGCGTCGTCACGCGTGCGGACGATCACCGCCTGACCGAGCAGGTGCTCGACCGCCAGGGCGAGGCCGTCGTCGGCACGCGCCAGGTCGGCGGCGTTTCCGAGGCAGGCCGGGTCGCTGCACTGCAAGCGCGGCCGTGCCCCCTCGCCTACCGCCTGCGGGACCAGGCTGACGCGCCCGGTGCGCGGCGACTCCGCCAGCCACGCCAGGGCCCGCTCGACGCTCCCGGGGCCGTCGAACACGAAGCCCTGCGAGGCCTCACCCAGCGCCGCCAGCACGGCGCGCTGCACGTCGGGTGCAGGATGCAGACGTTCGTTCAGCCGGCCGAGCGATCCCGCCACCTCGCCATCGCGGATGGCCTGCTCCAGGCGCGCCCGCGCACGCTCCTGCCGGCGGGCCTCCTCGAGCAGCACGCTGCGCCGCGCTTCGAGGGATGCCTGGCGCGACTCGGCCTGACGAAGTGTGACGCGTGCCTCCGCTAGGGACTGCTCGAGGCGGCCGATCTCCTGGCGCACGGACGCTTCGGAGGTCCTGGCCGCCTGCAGGGCGCGCTCAGCCTCCTCCACCGCACGCCGTTCCGCGGCCGCCCGCTCGCTCACGCTCTCGCGCGCGTGGCCGGCCACCTGGTGCGCCAGGCGGGTTTCGCCCGCCTGCCCGGCCAGCGACTGCAGCCGGGCGTCTGCCTGGACGAGCTCCGACCGCCACTCGCTGCGCT
>VGFB01000828.1 GCA_016869015.1 Armatimonadota bacterium | reverse complement strand
GCCGAGGGCCTCGGAGGCGACCGGCTGGCTGGCCCGCAGCAGCGTGGCGCTGCCGCCGCTGCCTGGCGACACGGTGAACGCGTAGCCGCCGGTGCGGTCGCCGATCTCCGGAGCGGCCAGGTACACGGTCGCCTGAGGGGCGGGCGGCCTCGTCGGTCGAAGGCTGACCTCCTGATCACCGTAAGCCGGGGCCTTGTGCCACCACGATGGGATGGCCTCGCCGTCCCCCTGGCCGACACTGGTCCAGTCGGCATCTTGGGCGGCCCAGTCGGCCATGCTGACCTCTTCGCTGAAGGCGCCCTCGAACCGCGGCACCTCGGGCAACGGCGCAGGGCGCTCGATCCGGGGCGGTGTGAACTCGGCGGCGCCGCGCTCTACCAGCAGCCCCGCGCGGCCGCGAGGGAGGACGCCGTTCGAGCCGGTCAGCTCGATGCCGTCGCCGACCCGCGCCCGCAGCGTCGGCCCGATCATCGACAGCGCCATCGGTAGCGGGCCCTCACCTGCGAGAAGCGGGGCCTCGCCCTGAACAGTGGCCCTGCCCTCCGCCACGGTCACCAGCTTCGCCGTCAGCGGCTCCCCGCCGCACAGCAGGGCATGGTAGTTCGCCTCGTCCTCCCAGCCGACCACCACCCCGGCGACCCCCCCGACGGGCGGCACGGCGGCCGTGGCGATGGACACGTCGCCGGCGACGGCCTGCCTGACCAGGAGCTTGGAGGCGGTGGAGGTGTTGCCCTCGATCCGCATCCGATCATCGATCGGCCCCAGGCCGGTATCGCGCCACAGTCCCTCGCCGATCGGTTGCCACAGCCCAAGATGCGCGGCGTCCCAGGCCAGCGCCGGGCTCTGCCGCACCGAGAAGTCGTCGAAGGTGACGCCCTCGGTCGTCGCGGCGTGCAGCCCGACTCGTCCCCCCAGGCGCGCCCCGGTCGGCGTGGCGGGATAGCCGTCAGCGAGCGCCGTCACCACGGCGTGGCCGTCCACCAGCCCCGTTACGTGAGGGCCGTCGACATGCAGCGCCAGCCGGTACCACTGCCCCGGCGCCCACGGCAGCGCCTCGCGCGCCAGAGAGCGCCGCTTGCCGGCCCACACGGCGGTGATCTCGGCGACGCTCTGACCCCTCGGGCCGGGCGGGCCGCACGCGAACAGGAGGTGGTTCTTCGGGTCTTGATAGCAGGCGTAGAGCCCCGCCTGGGCCGTGCCGTGGGGCTGGCAGCTCACCGCGACCTCGTAGTCGTGCCAGAACCAGTATCCGCACAGCGCCGCGGCGCCGCCGGGCGCGCCGTCCACGGTGAAGTTGAACGCGTTGGTCGAGCGCACGGGGCTCCCAACCGACTGCACGCGCCAGTTGCCCTTGACGATCTCCCAGCCCCCGGTCTCTCCTTCGGCGCGCATGAAGTCGTCATCGAAGTACACCGGCGCGGTCTCCTGGACCCGCAGGTCGCGGAACTCGACCCCGCCGGCCAGGCCGCTGCAGGCGACCCGGCCGCCCGCGAAGGTGGCATCGGCCGCGGCCGCCATCCGCTGCCCTCCCACGAAGGCATCCATCCGACCATCCTCGCAACGGATCACGAACTCCGTCCACCCGCGGCGGCTGGGGCCCGGACGCCCGCTGTCGAGCCGGCCTCCCAGGGGAAGCTCCAGCCCCGCCTCGACCCGCAGCAGACGCGCTGTCTGGTGCGTCAACTCCAGCGCGTGGTAGTTGCTCTCGTCCACGATGTTGAACGCGACGCGTCCGGATCGCGGGCCCGTCGGCCGCGCCTCGCCAACCAGCAGGAAGTCGCCCGCCGCGGCCTGGTCGAGCATCCGGTACTCCCAGGCAGGCCAGTCGGCCTCCGTCAGCGAGGGCCACGAAGTCTGCGTGGGCACGCCGCCGAGCGGCGCCAGGAGGAGCAGGAGTTGGGCTGGAGTCACGGCGTGTCCGGGTCCTGTGGGATCACGGTCGGCGGCCGGCAGACTTCAACAAGCCGCCGTCGGCGCCCTGCCGCGTCGGCCTTCTACACAGAACGCCCGCGCGGCCGGGAGGTGCCCCGGAACAGGGCCTTCCGCCGACCTGTTTGAGCCTGTGACGGCCGGCCGGGATCCGGTCGCCGGATGATCCGCTATGGAGGTGCACAGATGGATGGTCTGAACCGGCGCGACTTCGTGGGGCTGACCGGCATGGGGCTGCTGGGCGCGCAACTGCTCGGCACGGCCGCCACCGGTCAGGGGGAGGGACCCCACGCGCTGCCGCCGCTGCCGTACGCGGTCGAGGCGCTGGAGCCCCACTATGATCGGGAGACGGTGACGCTCCACCACGACAAGCACCACGCGGGGTATGTAAGGGGGCTGAACGCCGCCGAGGCCAAGCTCGCGGACGCTTTGCAGAGCGGCGACTTCAGCGCGGCCAAGGAGCTCTGCAAAGCCCTGGCCTTCCACGGCTCCGGACACCTGCTGCACTCGCTGTTCTGGGTCAACATGAGACCGGGCGGCGGCGGCGAGCCCACTGGAAGCCTGGCGGCGGGCATCGCGAAGTCCTTCGGCTCCTTTGCGGGCTTCAAGGGTCTGCTCCTGGCCGCGGCCAACTCGGTCGAGGGCTCCGGGTGGGGAATCCTCGCGCACCGGTCCCTGGACGACCGGCTGGTTGTGCTGCAGGCCGAGAAGCACGAGAACCTCACCCAGTGGGGTGTCGCGCCGATCCTGGCGCTGGATGTCTGGGAGCACGCCTACTACCTGAAGTACCAGAACCGCCGGGCCGAGTGGACCCAGGCGTTCATGGATCACCTGGTCAACTGGGAGAACGTGTCGGCGAACCTGGAGGCCGTGCGCGGCTAACCCGACAGCCGCCGGATGGTGATCCGCCAGTCGAGGATGTCCACCGCATCCCGTTCCTGATCGGTCGCCGGCCCGCGAAGGGTCGGATCGCCTCCGCGCTCGGGCACCAGGAGGTCCCCGTTGCCGATGGTGCGGGTCTGGCCCAGGGCGAAGGTCACGTAGTCGTTCCCCTGGAGGCCCAGCGCGTCGTAGACGTGCAGGTCGGGATCGGTGATGGTGGGGTCGAAGATCAGCTCGGTCTTCGAGATGAAGTTGACCGACAGGTCGTCCGCAGGGGCTCCCAGCATCGCGAGATCGATGGTCACGTCGAGCTGGGAGCTGCCGAGGGAGCCACCGAC
>VGFB01000827.1 GCA_016869015.1 Armatimonadota bacterium | reverse complement strand
GACCGCCATCGCCCCGAAGCGCCGACGCGCCTCGTCATCCAAATCATCGGGGCTGATTGCCAAGGGCAAATCGCCGAAGCAGTCGGCCGGGGCGAAGCTCGCCCTTGACAATCGCTCTCATAGAACGTCTTGCGGTCTCTGACGCCCGCCGTCTGTTCGCTGGCTTCGCCCGGAGCCCGCTGGCCACCCGCTTGTTTCCGCCCAGCACCCCGCTCCTGCGCCCAGGCGGGTGTCCCGAAGCGCCGCGCCCGCCCCCGGCGGGCGCGAGCAGAGACCCAGCCCGTTATGCGATGGGCAGCGTGTCTCAATCGGACGCCCGGTCAAGTTCCCTCTGGGGGTCGCCCTCCCACTCCCGCTCCACCCGGACGAACGTACTGCAGGTGCCGACACCGACAAACAACCACCTCTGGATTGGCGCGGTCCGGGACCGGTCGCGCAAAAGTCCGGCAGCTTAAGCAGTAGAGGCCGTCAACAAGCGCTACCGCAGCGCGAGCCACCTCGACCATCACGTTTCTCGGGAACTCCCGGGCGAACTCGTTCTCGTGGGCAGGTAGAGTATTTCGAATCGACGGCAGGTCACTCAGCTGTTCTACTGCCGCTGTGGCACCGCCCAGCTCGCTGTCCATGGTTGTGGCCAGGCGCCGTACGATCTTGGCAAAAGGGTTCCAGATGTCACTAAGCGTGTAGCGCTCATCCGGCCGCGCCGGTACCGACACTGCATAGGCGTACCGTGCCTCGGCGAGCCACTCGTCCATGAGCCACATCAACTTGAGCCCAATCTCCTTGGGGGAAGCGTCGTCAAGGCATTCGAGGAGTCGTTCGCGAGACTGAACGTACTCACCGAGGCGGGGGCCCGTGTCGAGCGTCCAGGCCTTGATTTCCAGCCTCCGCAACCCCGGCATCAAGTCGGCGCACCAGTGAGCGAAAAGACCATTATGGGTAAACAGGAAGACCTGGTGGTCATGGAACTGTCCTTTGAGAAGGTCTATCAGGCGTCGAGCATGCCCCAAGTCGATCGAGACGATGATGTCGTCGAGGATTAGCAGTCTGGGGTCACCGCCCTGATCGGCTCTGAAACGTCGCAGGGCGAGGAAGATGCAGATGCCGACGGTGTCGAGGTGGCCGTCGGAGTACACCCACTGCGGATCTCTCACTCCCTGATCCGCAAACTGGCCTCGAACGAAGGCCGTGCCACCGCCGTGACGTTGGACAACGATTTCGGGAGCGCCGGTGCTTTCGTCGGGCGATCCAGGCGGGTGGATGACACCGTAGTACTCGCTTACTCTCTGACTGATGGCTGCCAGCGTTTCCCGGGCAACGTCCTGTCGCGCATGACGGAGAGCCTCGTGTACAACCTCCAGGAATGCTATCTGCTCCGTCAGCGCCCCTAGCTCTGACGCCAGCATCAAGAGCTCCACCCTCCGGCCTCCGAGCCGCTCGAACAACGAGACTATTAGCCTGAGGCCGGGCAGTTGAGCGACAGCAGGGACTTGCGCCGCCGCCGCGGCGGCTCGCGCCCGGGCGACGTTCGTAGCAGCCTGGAGGTACTGTCGCAGCACTGCGCCGCCGAGGTCGAGCATGGCGGCTGCCTGTGCTGTGCTCCGGTCCTCCTGTCGGTCTAGATGGACGATTGGATCACCGAGAGCTGCAAGAGCGCCGAGCCCCGCTTCTCCCCCGCCCAGGATCGCCTCAAGCCGTGACTGGGCCGCTCGGAAGTCCCTCCACACCGCCAACCACCTTCGGACGGCCTCGTCCCGCTCCTGAATGGCGGCCGAGTATTCCACCAAGGTTCTCGATTGGGCAGCCAAGCGCTCGCGTGTGGCGTTCCAATCGACGCCCTGCCCACACACCGGGCACGTAGTGCCCTCAGCGCTCTGAAAGTGCCGGAGGGCATGCTGGATGATATCCAACTGGCCCGTGAGCGCCGAAGCCTTCTCTAGCTCTCGACGGAGGGATTCCGCGTCGGTCGGATCACGTGGGGGTGCGGCAAGTGAGTCGAGAACCCGGGCGAGGTCGGCCTCACACTCTTGCAGCCGGGCTCGACGGGCAATCAGATCCTCTTCGGTCCGCTCACCGGCCAAGGCCATCACACCAGCGGAGGCCGCCTCCCACCCTGAGTCAATCGGGGCTATTCCGATATCGATGGCAGCTGCAATTGCCTGAGCCTCGAGCGACGCAAGATCATGAGCTAGGGCCTGCCGCTCGCCCGGTAGGAGCGGTCGGAGAGCGCCCACCTGCTGGGCGAGGCGCTCGCGAAGCCCATTGGCCCGCCTCTCGAGCGACGCGCGTTGCTCCGCGACCCCACGAATGGATGTATCCACCGGGTCCAGGCCCAGGAAGGTCTCGAAGTAGCGGAAGCGATCCGATGGCCTGGCGGACAAGACATCAAGCAACTCACGGCGCCGAAGGAACGGAGCTCCCCGTTGGCAGGCCGCTCTGATTGCCTCGGCCCCACCCTCGAAGGCTTCGGCTTCACGGCTCACTGCGATTCGTGCGCCGCCCTGGAATACGACCTCTACAGATGGGTAGTCCGGTGGCACACCCACATGGCGCCGATAGCTACTCTCCGTTGTGAACGGCTCCTCATCAGTCGGCACCTCTTCGTTCATGAGTACCCACCGAAGCGCACGCTCGACCGATGACTTACCGGAACCATTGGGACCGTGGAGGAGCAATGACCTCCCCTCCACAGCCAGCGTGACGGGCTCTCTAATCCCTCGGATGCCCTGAATCGTGATCGACTCAATCGGCATCGGGGGGCTCCTTCTCAGGCGGGGGACGCTCGATGGCTTGGCGGATCAAGTCCGGCTCGTGAAGCCGTTCGTCTGCCAACAAGCGTCTGAGTTCCTCAAGGACGTGGGAAGGAAGCGACTCACTCATCGACCTTAGAGCACGCTCGAAGGCATCGCGCGAAGTGTCAGAGTAGATCGGCATCGCGATTTCGACCGTAGGGGACCGTTAGGGCCACGACACCGTGGCCCACACCAGAGCTGGCCTGCAGCAGCACTCACTCAGCTGCCTATCGTATAACGTTCAGGGCCTCCGAACGGATATTGAGAGCACGCCCCCTGCCGGGGGTACCAGCGAGTCGACCAAGACCGTTGGACCCCAGCAAAGGGCGGCTCTCATGAAACGCACCACGAAGTACGTT
>VGFB01000826.1 GCA_016869015.1 Armatimonadota bacterium | reverse complement strand
CTGCCGCCACGGCTGCGCTCGGCAGCCCGCCGTCTTGGCCATCGCCGCCAGCAGCCATGTCCGCGCGACGTTGCCGTCGCCGTGCCAGCCCTCGATCACCCCGTCCGCCTGCTGCCTGGCCGACATGGCCGCCGTCGCCTGATCGACCCACCGCCACGTCTCCGGAACATCGATCCGGTTCAACAGCACGATTCCGCTCTCGATGGCATCCGCGAACGCGTCCGCCCCGCCCCACTCCGGATAGCTCGGGATCGCCCGCATGGCCTGCTCGACCGCCGCGCGATATCGCTCCTCCCCGGTCAGCAGATACCCCGTGTAGACGCCGTTGAGGATGTACCCCCACGTGTCCGGGGGGCCGCCGTCGCCCACACGGGTGACCGTGTCGAACGAGCTGAACCACAGCCCGTCCTCGCGCCGGCACTCCGCCAGCAGCGTGTCGAGCATCCGTCGGAGGGCCGGCTCGTACTCTTGCGCCTTCTCCGGCGCGTACCGCGCCGCCAGCGCGTACACCTCGGTAAGCCCGCCCAGGATCTCCGAGCCGTGGTCGTTGAGGCCGAGCCGCGGGTTAGTCGGCCGGTGCTCCGAGAAGTCCCAGAAGTGGCACGGCAGCCCGCCGCTCCCCGGGAGCACCTCCAGGAAGTACGCGTCCCCCATCGTCAGAGCCAGCCGCAGAAAGCGCTCGTCCCCGGTCGCCGGGTACAGCCGACAGACCACCTGCATGACATCCCCATTCACCTCGGCATTGGTGCTGGGGATCGGTCCGAACTGCGTCTGCACCGGCGCCTGCTCGCAGACCCCCGCCGCGATGGCCCGCAGCCGGCTGAACCACTCCGTCCGCCCCATCACCTCGGTCATCGGCAGCAGCCCGTCCTTGCAGTACTCCGCCGCGCCGAAGATCAGCGGATCGATCTGCACCTCAGGCCGCGTGAAGCTCTGCGTCGGGAAGCTGAACGCATCGGGCAGCGCGCCCACGCGCGTCGTCAGCCGGATCTCCTCATGCAGGATGTCCGTCAGCGGCCCGGCCAGCAGCGCCTCGTCGGTGAAGTACGCGGTCAGCACCATGAACGGGTAGTTGTCCGCCGCCGAGTTCTCCGGTGTCCACACGGGGCTCTGCAGGTTCTGCGGGATCAGCCCGCTCACTGGGTCCCGATGCGCCAGCCAGCCCTCCACAAAGCGATGCGACCGCGCGAAGAGCTCATTCGCCTGGTCGGCATGCCGTCGGGCGAGGTCCCGATCTGCGCCGTCCCACGCGAAGGCCGGGCGTGCCAGCACAATGAGCAGCGAGAGGCCGGCGGAAGACCGATTGCGCAGCGCGCGGCTGAGCATGAGAGGGCCCCCTTGGGTGAGCGGCTCCCGTCTACAGACACCAGCAGGGAGGCGTCAGGGGATGCGGTCGTAACCCTGCAAGAGACGCTCGACGAAAACGCGCAGCGTGAGGCCGTCCCCGCTCGCCGCGGTCACGGTCTGGTAGGCGGGGAACGTGTGGGCAGCCGGTGCGAGCCATTCCGGACCGGTGGCGGGGTGCTCCTGCCACCAGGGGTACTCCACGTTTGGCCCCTGATCGGCCGCCAGCCCCTTCTCCTTGGCCGCCTTGCCAGCAGTGTCCGGGGACAGGTTCTCGATCTGCCTGAAGAGCGCATCGGCGCGGGCGAGGAAGCGGGCCGTCACAGGGGGATTGGGGCACCCGATGGCCGTCAGAATGTCCTGCCGACCCGCCAGGATGGCGGCGATTCGGCCGAAGGCGAAGTGAGTCTTACCCACCGGGTGCCCCACCCGCGCCAACAAGGCCTTGGCTAGCTTCTCGGTCGCCATCTGGTAGTAGTGCAGTACGTGACACTCCGACACGTCGCTTCGCGCGGCTTCCTGCAGTCGCTCGAACACAAGGTAGTCCGAGCGGGCTTGCGCCAAGAAAGCCTCCTCCTGCGTCACGCTGCTGCCTCCTCAGTGACCTCTACGGCCGTACCCAGGTCCCAGCCTTGAGGAAGCGCGAGTTGGCCGGTCTGGATCATCCTCCACTCGCCCGGGGTGACGAGAGCCACGATCGTCTCATAGGGAATCCCCTCCGTTGGGCCAAACTTCAGCGGGCGGAACTCGCCTGTCTCAGGAATGACGTCGCTGACCTCGATGAGCCGAATGACCGCCTCATCGGCATCCGGGAAGAGGAACGCCTGGGAAGGCCTGTACTCAGTGTCGAGGTGCCACATTACGAGCTTTCTCACCGCCTGCATGTAGGGCATCGTCCCCAGCCTCCTGCACTGGCGCCTCAGTGTACTGCTCTCCGACAGAGGGCGATTCGCCGATCTGAGCGGCAGCACCTCTATACCCTACCCCTCCTGGCCCTCCCTCGCCACCAGCCCCGGCAGGCGCATCTGCGCTCGTGAGACATCGGCGAAGGCTCTCCCGTAGCGTCCGCCTCCGCCCGGCTGCACGACGAGGCGGCCCTCCCGCGCGCGCACGATGAGGTCCGCGATCTCGGTGCCCACGGTCTGCGCGAGGGCTTGGGGCGAGGCCTCGTGGAGGACGGCCATCTCGCTGCCGAAGCGGTTGAGGAGCCGGTTCAGCCGCACCCCGCCGACCTTCGGCACGAACTGCAGGGGGATCTGGTACCGGTACGGGGGGCGGTGCTCCGGCGGCGCGGGCCCGGGCGTGTCGGCGATCTCGTGGATACGGTCCAGCACACCGACGGTGACCTTCTCGCTCTCGCAGTGCTCGCAGAACAGCACTGGCGGCGGTTGGGTCGCGATCCAGTCGCACTCCTCGCACCGCGTCCGGTGGTACTTCCCCAGTCGCGGGTCGAGGCCGAAGTTGCCGACCACCGTCCGCCCGTCTTCCCGGCGCAGCGCCCTCAGGAACTCCTCGTGGGTCGCCTCGTGCATCTCCAGCAGGTTGTATTCGCGCGCGATGCGGGGGAGCGAGTGAGCGTCGGAGTTCGAGAGGAAGGTCTTGTCGCGCAGTTCCGAGATGCGGTCCGCCAGGTCGCTGTCGGCGCTCAGGCCCAGCTCAATCGCCGGAATCCGCGCCCACGCTTCAGGCGGGAAGACGTCCGTCATCCGCCGCGCGCAACTGCCGTACACGCTCTTGTGCGGCGTGAAGCTGTGCGCGGGAACAAAGACGCCCCCGGCGGCGTGGCAGATCGCCTCCAACTCCGCCGC
>VGFB01000825.1 GCA_016869015.1 Armatimonadota bacterium | reverse complement strand
GTCTGATCCCGGCGGGCCGGCGTTCTACGCGCGTCTGACCTTGCACGCCACGTCCCCGGCGAAGGGCGGGAGCGTGAGTGTGAGCGCCCCCCCCCGATGGTCGATGTCTGCGCCCCGGCTGACCTCGCCCGTGCGCGTGTCCCACCACTCGACCGTGTAGCGGCCCGCGGGCATCTCGGGCAGGTGGACCGTCTCGCCGACCCTCTGCTGAGGCGTTCGGCCCTCGACGGCGTTGTGCCAGGTCGCCTCCGGGTCGGAGACCCACAGGTAGGCCTCGCGGTCACCCCGCAGCCCCACGACGCGTGGCGACCCGCCTCCCGCGTCCCGGGCGATCGGCCGCAAGTCCCCGCTCGTGTAGGGGACATCGGCGACGAAGGCCGACAGCGGCGGGAAGAGGTCGCAGACGCCCATCGCGTCCAGCTCGTCCCACCACCACGGCATCGCCGTGCCGGCCAACCCCGACAGCGCCGCTGCCCAGTTGGCATTGTGAAGGTGCACCAGCCGCGTGTCCTCTTTCAGACGCGGACTGAGACCCCAGCTCGCGTCCGCCAGGCCGAACTCCGCCATCAGGACGGGTTTGCGAGGCTCGACGGCGAGGGCGCCGTCCACCTGAGCGAACAGCGCCTCCACCTCGCTCTGCCACGGCTCGCCCTCCACGGGGCGCAGGTAGTGGTGCAGGTTGATCGCGTCCAGGCGCGGGTGGCGCCAGTCCTTCGGCGACGGGCCCCAAGCACTGGACGCCCTCGGGTGACGGTAGATGTCGATCTCCTCGAGGTAGCGGCCCAGCGCGTCGTAGAAGCCATCCGTCGGCGACTCGGGGTCGATCTCGTTGAAGTACTCCCAGACGCCGACGCTGGTCGAGTAGCCCCAGCGGGCCACCGCGTAGCGGATCAGAGCCTTGGCGTCGCCGATCGCCGCCTCGTAGTTCGGCCCGGCCCGACCGCCGCGTTTCAGGGCGGGGTGTGTCTCCCAGTACGCATCGCGCGGCAGGACGACCAGCTGCAGGAAGACCCCCGCGCGCTCCGCAGCCTGCACGACCATGTCGAGCATGAACGCGTCGACGAGGTTCACTTCCCGCAGCACCTCGCGGTCGATCCGCGCCTCGTCGAGCAGTTCCGCCCCGCCCGCCGCCTCGCGCAGCGACAGGTCCGCCACCCACGCCGTGCCCTCTCCCTCGAGGAGCAGCACCATCTCCCCCAGCCACCACTGCTCCGCGCCGGTCGTGAACCGGGCCTCGAACGAGGCCCACTCGCCGCCCGAAACCGCGTCACCGATCTGCGTGTTACCCATCGTGAGCCGTAGGGCCGCATCGCCGACCGTCCGCCCGCGGCCGCGGACCACGTACTCAGTCGCCGGTCGAACGGGCACCGGGCGCGAGGGGCTGATCCCGACTCGCGGGCGACCCGGACTGGCCAGCTGCAGGCAGTGCCGTCCCGCGTGGAAGCCCTCGCGGCCGGGCGTCGCCACGATCGGCGGGTTCCAGTCCCACGAGCGCCCCCACGCGCTCTTGCGCCCCTGCAGCGACAGGCCCCAGTCCTCACAGCAGACCCACACCCGCGCGAAGTTGCCGCCGCTCCGGCCGAGTCGCTCGATGAGCGCCTCCTGACGGTACGTGTCCTTCACGAACGCGAGATTCTGCCCGATGAGGAAGCACGGTCCGCCGTCGGAGTACTCGAAGTAGCGGGGGTTGTGTGCCGAGACGCGCAGGAAACCTCGCGACTCCGCAGGCGTGCACTCGAACGTCATCTCCGGCGACTCCGCCGTCTCCCCTCCGCAACGCCGGACGGCTCGGCAGCGGTGAGTCCCGACCTCCAGCGGAGCGAACCGCGCCTGCCACCGGGCCTCTCCGTCGGGGTACAGCCAGTCCCGCCGCTCCTCGGGCGCGTTCGGGCGGCCGCGCTCGTACTCTTGCGCGTAGAAGCATGGCAGACGGAGGCGCTTGCCCGCGGGCGTCGTGATCTCCAGGGAGACGTCGACCTGCTCGGGGTCGAAGGGGTTCCCGGGGCACGGGTCCATGGCCAGCGCAAACTCGACCAGGCCGTAGCGCGGGACGCTCGGCGTCTCCGCGCGCAGGTCGATCCCGGTCTGCGCCCAGCCGTTGACGCCCATCCACGCCGCCATGCCCGCGCCCACAATGCGGGTGACGCCTCGCATGTGCGCGGCCCCCTTCGCGGTCACTTCGGCCCGGCCTCGGCCTCCAGGTCCCCGCAGGCAAACTGGATCCCGTCCAGGTAGAAGCGCAGGATCGTGGGGTTCGAGAACAGCTCAGCTCGGTGGCCGAGGGCGGTGTAGAAGACCCGGCCCTGGCCATGGCTCTTCACCCAGGCGAGACCGAAGTCGTTGTCGGTGCGATAGACCCACTGCACGCCCATGTTGGTGTTCGGCACGTCCAGCGAGAGCAGCACACGGAGCTTCTCGCGCGAATAGGGCTCGTTGAACTGGAAGATCTCCTCCTCGATCCGGAAGCTCTGGCCTCCGAACGCCGCGACGAGGGGGTGGTCGGGCTCATCCACCTTCACGCCGACCTCCTCGTTCCACGGGTGCCCCCAGTAGCTTGCGCCGAGCAGCTCGACGAACTCCGGCCAGTGGTTGTTGCCGCCGATGGAGTGGTGGTAGGCCATCACTCCACCCCCCGCCTGCACCCAGTCCATGAAGCTCCTCCGCAGCACGCCTTCGACCTCGTCGATGGTGGCCCCGTGCCCCTTCAGGCGCTCGAGATCGGCCTCGGTGGGGCGGATCCACTCGCCGTTGCTGTTGTTCATCACGATGGCATCGAATTGGGCGAGGTTCTGGGGGAGGAACATCGCGACATCGTCGCTCACCACGGGCTCGAAGGCGCCCGTCTTCACACCCAGGACCTCCATCGCGTAGGTCGCAAAGGGCACGCACCAGCCCGCGTGAGGGCACTGATCCATGAAGGGCGTGTTCCAGATGAGCACGCGGCGGGGTCTCTTCGGCGGAACCGTCGGCTTGTGGGGCGCAGCGGCCTCGATCTCCCGCTGGCGGTGCTCCGGTACTTCCGCGGGCACGACGGGAATGACCAGCCGCCCGGCCTCCTGCCCCGGCGCCCCCGTCGCCAGAGCCATCAGCACCATCAGCGCGCTCACAGCTCCCACCCCTCTCGGTAGTCGCGGGCCAGGGCCTGTTAGGCCT
>VGFB01000824.1 GCA_016869015.1 Armatimonadota bacterium | reverse complement strand
CGAGCGAGCCGCAGGCACGGAACGACAACGCCCTCCGGCGGTCGGGACCTGACACGCGAAACACCCTCCGGCGACGGTCTCCGGAGGGTGTTTCGGGTACGGCGACAGCGTGTCCTTCCGTGGGGCTCAGAAGATGGCGTACCCGCCGGCGTAGACGGTGTAGTCGGGAATGGCGGGCAAGTTGCCGTGCTGGAAGACGGGGATCTGGACTCCGGCCTCCCAGGTGATGGAGCGGCCGTTGGGCTTCTTGTCCACGTACTGCACGCCGGGGGTGAGCGAGAAGATGGTCGCTCCGGAGTTGGCCAGCGACTGCCCGCCCTGACGGCTACGGGCCTCGCGCCGGCCGTTCAGCTCACAGACGAAGTTCGCGTGGCTGTCGCCGATCGGGTGCTCCGCGGCGAGGTTCAGCACGATCCAGTCCCCGGGGTCGACGCCGGTGTCGTCGCGCGTGTCCCGGAAGACATACCCGGTGCTCGCGTACCACGTGGACCCGGCGTGACGCCACTCCCACAGGTGGGTCAGCCCGAAGTCGTTCTGCCCGCTGCCGGTTGCCAGCAGCGGAGGGAGCCCCTCGGTATCGCCGGTGTCGAGCTTCGTGAAGGCCGCGAGCGCGCGACGCCAGCCCTGCTCCTTGTTCTCCCGGTACTTCCACTTCGCCAGGAACTGGAGGTCCCCGAGCCCGTCGTTGTCGAGCGTGCCGGCCGCCGTGTGAGCCTCCTTCCGGACCCAGGGGATATCCACGAAGACCGTGAGGTCATCTCGAGCGCCGTAGCGGATGCGCGTGTGCGCGGTGATGGCTGAGGCATTGGTCACGCCGCCGGGCAGCGGCGCGGTCTCCCCGTCGGCCAGGCCGTGGTCGATGCCCGAGTACATGAAGTGCTCCTCCACGCGCCACCAACCGTCGGGCAGGGTGCGCGGGTCCTGGGTGAACCACGGCGTGGCGTGGGCGGCGACGGCGGACAGCGCGGCCAGTGCGATGAGCGAGACGACGAGCGGCTGCTTCATGCTGCTTTCCCCTCCCGAGTAGATGGCACGGCGGGCTTACCGGACTCGAGCCACAAGACATTGACCGGACAGCGGTTCACGCAGGCGCTGCACTTCAGGCAGTCCGCGTGCGTGGGTCCATCGGCGGCGGCCATCGCCTGGGGCGTGAGGTCCATCGGGCACACGGCGCCACACGCCCCACAATTGCGGCAATCCGGTTGGCCTATTCTCAGTTGCTGGCCTTTCCCCTTCCCCAGCCAGTAGGCCATCGTCCCGGCGGGGCACACCTTGCACCATGCCCGCTGGTGGCCGGTCAGCGCCATGAAGACACCCACGGCGGTCGTCACAGTCAGCAGGATCACGAACACGCGGCCCACCGCCTCCCAGTCGCCCCACGCGAAGACGAGCTGGGTGGTCATGGCGCCCATCAGCGCGATCAGCACGCCTACTCGAACGGCCTTGCTCTTCGCCCAGGCGGGCATCTTGGGCTTGCGGATCGCCTGGCTCATGATGCGATCCCAGAAGTTGCCGCGCGGGCACCAGACGCCACACCACTTGCGGCCGAAGAACGGGCCGCTGAGGATCGCGCCCAGGAAGCAGATCGCGACCGCCAGGCCGATCAGTGGGTAGAAGGCCCCGCCCACAATCACCGCCGCCATCACCATCCACAGCCACCGGGAGCGGTGGTACCACGGCCGCGCGCTGCGCGTCTTCCAGTCGACCGGGGGCTTGCTTGCCGTCTCGACGGGGGACGTCATCTCGCTCACCTCGGTTCGGGTGTCAATCGGCATCGTGCCAAGCTCGCCGGGGGGACGGCTACACCGAGCCCGCGGCCCGTTGCTCGGTGTCAATCCGCTCGCGCAGGACCTCGTGCATCAGCCGGCAGGCCTCGGTGATCTTCGGGTTGGCGACCGAGAAGTGCAGGTGCTGCCCCTCCCGGCGCGCGTGGATGACCCCGCGCTCGCGCATGATCGTCAGGTGTTGGGACAGGTTGGCCTTCGAGAGGCCCGTGGCTTGCTGAAGCTCGCCGAAGGACTTCTCCCCCGACTTCAGCTCGCACAGCACCTCGAGCCGTTTCGGATGGGAGAGGCACTTGCAGATGGCCGCTTGGAGCTCGAAGAGGTTCCGGTTCATGGGGGTTCATTAGTTCAGAACATCATTAACTACTGTACAGTTCCCGCGTCCGGTTGTCAAGGGCGAATGTGGTGATCGTCGAAGGGCGCGTCGCGAGGCGCCGCGAATAGCCGCTCGTTCTTGTGGCCCCCAACGCCAATGGAGAGACGCCGTGAGACACCCCCCCATGGGTACTCGTGGCCGGAGCCCGTCGCGCGACGAGGAGCTGGCGCTCCGTCGGCGCGTCGGCGACCGGCGGATGATCGGCTGGTTCTACCGCTCGCTGGCGCCCTACTGGCCGCGCGTGCTCCTGGGCACGACGGCCATGGTCCTGGGTGTTGCGCTGGAGCTGACGCCGGTCGGGCTGATGAAGGTCGTCTTCGATGACGTCATTGCGGAGCAGCGACTGGACCTGCTCCCCTCGCTGGTCCTGGCGCTGGTCGGCTGCTATGCGGGCGGGGCGGTGCTGGGCTCGCTCCGCATGGCGACGATGCACATCCTCGCTCAGCGCATGGTCTACGACCTCCGGCGCGACGTGCATCGGCACCTTCAGCAGCTCAGCCTCGGCTACTTCGAATCCCACTCGACGGGCGACATCATGTCGCGGCTGAGCAATGACGTGGGCGCCGTCGAGAACCTCGTCTCCCACGGGACCGACACGATCATCGGCGACGTGCTGCGCATCATCGGCGTGGTCACGGCGCTCGTGCTGATGTTGTGGAAGTTGGCTCTGATATCGCTGATCCCCGTGCCGGTGTTCATCGTGGCGATCATCCTCTTCGCCCGGAAGGTGCGGCCATACTACGAGCGGATCCGCCAGGAGCTCGGTGACATCAACGCCCACCTGCAGGAGAACATCGCAGGCATCCGCGTCGTGCAGGCCTTTGCCCGGGAGAAGCACGAGGAGGAGCTCTTCGACCGCTCGAGCTTCGGGTACTACAAGGCCTACGCCAAGGGCGTCTGGATGTGGTCGACGTTCTTCCCGGCCATGGGGTTCCTGACGAGCCTCAGCTTCCTGGCGATCATCTGGTTCGGCGTCCAATGGGTCCATGCCGGT
>VGFB01000823.1 GCA_016869015.1 Armatimonadota bacterium | reverse complement strand
CGCGCCGTAATACAATCGCACGTCACGAAAGGTGAGGAGCTCCTTCGGAACTTGTCCTCTGTTCACAAGGACATTCTGCTGACGGTCAGGCACCACCACGAACGAGAGGACGGCGGCGGCTACCCCGATGGGCTCAAAGGAGAGCAAATCCCAATCGGCGCGAGAATCGTAGCAGTCTGCGACGCGGTCGATGCGATGTTGTCTGACCGTCCATACCGAAAGGCCCTGCTGGTTGCAGATGTTCTGCAGCAACTGCGTGACCACTCGGGGCGCCAGTTCGCTGTGCCAGTGGTTGACGCGCTGCTACGGTCTGACATCGTCTCCGAGTATGCCGATGTCATGGGCCTACCCCGCGGCGCCGGGCACCGCAAGCGGGTGGCGGAAGGGGTCGAATCACCGAGCCGCGTTGGCGAACGGTCCTTGCGGCGCTACGCCCTGAGGAGAGTGCCTCATCCGACGCAGTAGGCTGTGTCGGGTGCCGTCCGGTTAACCTCAGGTGTGGAGCTGATCTTTGAGAAGCCGTGCCCTGGTGATGAGGTTCAGGTCCTCAGCCACGCGGATGCCGATGCCAATCCGCTCGCGCCATTGAGGGTCTCGTAGACGCCGAGCTAGACGCGCTTCAACCGGCAGGAGCTTCAGCCATGCAACGGGAAAGCGAGTGGCAAGCGTGGGCAGCGCCTCTCTGAGGATGTCCAGAGCCTGAGAATGCGAGCCTCGCCGCTCCAGCAGGCGGACGGAAAACGTGAGGGGGATAGTAGGGTCGAAGTGCCAGTCTGCAGCGGTGCTGCGCATAATCTCCTCGCGACGCCGTGCTTCCGTGATTGCGCCGATCTCGAGGGAACACAGACCGATTGCAGCGTTGACAAGGAACTGGATGTCCGCGGGCCGCGCGGAGGGGCCAAGTAAGGCCTCGGACGACAGAAAGGCATCAAGGGCGGCAGGAACGTCGCCCTGAAGATACGAGAGTTCGCCCAGATTGTAGTGGTGGTTCACCCGCATGACAGCGGCGCGAGCGCCTTTGAGAATAGCACCTGCTGCAGCGAACGCCTCTGCCGCCTCTTCGAGGTCGCCCGCATCCATGTAGGCCACACCCTGGTTCGATTCCACCTGAAAGCGGGTCAGGAGATCGCCGCTTGTCTGGGCGAGTTGACGAGCTCGCGACAGCGTTGCACTGCCTTCGGAGGTCCGCGCACGACCGACATACAGAAGTGCCAAGAAGAGGTTCTTGAGGCACTCCAGAAGGTGATCGCTCACTGCCCCCTCATCCGCCAGCCTCACTGCTTCCCGAGCGCACCGTAACGCCTCGTCGGCATCGCCGAAGAGCACGTTGAGCGCGAGGGCCGCGTTCGCGAGGCAGGCGGCCGCCTGATCCTCGCTCGAGGTGAGAGGCCTGATCTCTTCGAAGAGGGTCCGGATCTCGGCTACCTTCCCGCTGCGGTGAAGCAGGTGCAGCTCGGAGTCCAGGGCCAGCGCCAAGGCCTCGTCGTCAACGGCCGCGCGGGCGAGCGCCTTGATGGTTGCGAGGCGGTCGAGCAATTCCGACAGCGGCGCGGCACCGAGCTCAGCGAGCCCCTCCACGCGGCGGATGTCCATGCGGAGGGCGAGCGCCTCGTTGCCGACGGCCCGGAGGCGTGACGACGCCAGCTCGAGGAGTGGGTTGGCGCGGTTGATGTCACGGTTCATGTGGAGCACGCGCGCGAGGTCGGCTGTGGCCTCGGCCTTCAGCCTGGCGTCCGCGACGTTCTCCACGACGAGCTGGAGGAAGTAGGCAGCCTCCGCCATCGCGCCGCTCTCGAGCGCACGGTCGGCTGCCTCTCGTCCGCGGTGGGCGGCGCCCGGGGCGTTGCCTGCTTGGGCGAAGTGGATGGCGATCTCACCCGGCTCTGGGTCCTCCGAGTGGTCCAGGAATTCGGCGACGCGCCCGTGGAGGAAGGAGCGACGCGCGGCGCTCAGGCCTTGGTAGATCGTGCTCCTGAACAGCTCGTGGGCCAGGCCGACTGCTCCCAGCTCCGCGGAAGCGAGCCGGCAGCGCTCGAGCTCCTCCACGAGTGGTACGGTCGCCTCGAGCATGGTCCCGAGGAGTCCGGCAAGCTCCGCCAGAGTGATCGTGCGGCCCCAGACGGCGATGTGTGCGGCGACGTTCGCGGCGTCCTCCCCCAGCTCCTTCACGCGCGGCTCGAGCAGCTGTCGTACCGAGATCGGAAGGGTGATCGCTTCCGTCGGCAGTCCGGGAAGCTGGACCTTCCCGTCGAGGTAGTCCCGCGTGAGCTCGATGAGGTAGAAGGGATTCCTGCCGCCGAGGGCCATCAGCCGTGCGGCCGCGGCGGGCTCGACCTCGGCTTCGGCCACGAGGTCCAGGAGCTTGCGGGCCTCCGAGGCCGAGAGATCACCGAGCTCGATCGTGGTGACCGGAAGGTCCGAAGCGGCGGCGAGGTAGCGGGCCGTCTCGTCCGCTCCGCTGACCAGGTCCGGACGGATCGCGGCTACGACCCCCAGCGGCCCGGACTGCCACCGCCGCTGAACGAACTGGAGGACCGCCAGGGTGGTGGCGTCCGCCCACTGCAGATCATCGATGAAGAGCAAATGGGGCCCGGACTCTGCCAGCGCCGAGAACAGCGTCGCGAAGGCGTCGTAGAGGCGGCGGCTCAGGCTCGCCTCCGCGATGGGCGGGACCACGGGAGGACTCATGCCGGCGGGGAGCGTCGGAAGGAGCGACGCGATCACGGCCCTCCAGGGATCCTCGAGGTTCCGGATGTGATCCGAGACCGAAGGGTGTCCCAGCATGTCCACCAGCGGGTTCAGCGGGATCCGACGCTCGAGCTCCACGGGCTTCGCCTCGAGGCACCTGAAGCCGCTCAGGCTCGCTTCCTTCCGGATCTCCTCCATGAGTCGGGACTTGCCGGCGCCGCCTTCTCCCCGGATGAGCACGAACTCGAAGGTCCCCCCGGCGACGCGGTCCAGGGCCCGGCGCGCCACCACCATGGCCTGACGACGCCCCACGAAGGGCACCTGCAATCGGTGCTGCGGCCCCGTCGTCGTCGGTCTGACGTCCAGGCGCCGGATCCGGTCGAGGAGAGAGGTGATCTCCTCTGTGGCCCGGGATCCGGCAGGGAGCCCGGCCCGGTAGTCGGCGGCCGCTTGCTCGGCTTCGTGGAGGCTCCCGTCAT
>VGFB01000822.1 GCA_016869015.1 Armatimonadota bacterium | reverse complement strand
GGGGGAGTGTACGAGCACATCTCGGCGATCTTCTCGTACGAGGGCCTGTGCGTGATGCTCTACGATGACCCGGAGCTGGTGCGGGCCGTGACCGATCGGGTCGGCGAGCTGCAGGCGGAGTACTACGAGTGGCTGCTGTCGCTCGACCGGCTGATCGCGGTCTTCCCGGGCGATGACATGGGCTTTCGCACCGGCACCCTCATTGCGCCCGACCAGCTTCGCGAGTTCACGCTGCCCTGGCACACGCGGTTCGCGCGGATGGCTCACGACCGGGGTCTCCCGTACTTCCTGCATTCATGCGGGAACCTGGACGCCATCATGGGCGACCTCATCAGTGAGGTCGGCATCGACGGGAAGCACTCCTACGAGGACGCGATAAAGCCGGCGCCGGAGGCCCAGACGGCCTGGGGCGACCGGATCGCGATCCTCGGCGGCGTGGATGTCGACGTGCTGGGGCGACAGGACCCCGAGACGGTGCGGGGGTACGTCCGGCGGCTGATCGACACCTGCGGGCCACGCGGGCGGTTCGCAGTCGGCTCGGGGAACTCGATCCCGTCCTACGTGCCGGCGCAGAACTACCTGACGATGGTGGACGAAGCGAATCGGTAGGGAGGCCCAGATGGAGTCCGCTCGCCACAGACTCGATCGCCGCGACTTCCTGCGCGCCACCGCACTCGGGGGGGCCGCGCTCGCCGGACTGGGGCCGTTGGCAACCGGGCAGATCGGGGAAGCCCCGAAGTTGGCCCGGCGCAAACTGGGTCGGACGGATCTTGAGGTCAGCCTGATCGGCTACGGCACGGAGTTCATCAACGATCGGGCGCTGGTGGAGCACCTGCTGGCCGAGGGCATGAACCACGTGGACACGGCGGTGCTCTACCAGGGCGGAAACGCCGAGCGGCAGTTGGCGCCGATCCTGGCGGACCACCCCGGGACCATCGTGGCGACGAAGCTGCTGAGGACGATTCCGGTCGACGCGCCCAAGGAGCAGTTCCTGACGGATTTCGAGGGCAGCTGCGAGCGGATGCAGCGGGACAAGGTGGACATCCTGTACCTCCACGACCGACGGACGGCGGAGTCGGTCGAGTGCCTCGGCGCGAAGCAGGCCTTCGATGAACTGAAGGCCGCCGGGCGCGTGAAGCACCTCGGGGTCAGCACGCACCTCGGTCAGGCGGCCGTGGCACAGAAGGCGCTCGAGCTGGGGTGGTTCGACGTGCTCCTGGCGGCGCACAACTTCCTGTCGCCGCCGACGGATGCCGACGCTCTGAAGGCCGCCGCCGAGGCGGGGCTGGGCGTGATGGTGATGAAGGTCTGTCGCGCCGTGGCGGCCGGGCAGGACTGGTACCCCCGCGCTACCGAAGAGCAGCGCGCTCTTCTCGGCGAGGCGAACCTGTACCAGGCCGCCATCCGCTGGGCGCTGAGTCGGGACTACGTCACCAGCGCCGTGCTGTGCATCGCCAACCACGACGAAGCGGCCGACGACCTCGCTGCGGCGCGAGAGCCAGCCCTCGCCGACCGCGAAGCGCGGGCGCTGGGCGCCTACGGCGAGGTGGCGGGAGCGGCGGTGTGTCGGGGATGCGGCGCGTGCGAGCGGGCCTGTCCGCGACATGTCGCGGTGAGCGACATTCTGCGCTTCGCCGCGTACGCGCAGGCCTACGGCCAGCCCCACGCCGCGCGCGCGAAGTACGCTGCGCTGCCGACCCCATCGACCGTCGTCGCCTGCGGGGCGTGCTGGGCCTGCGAGGCGGCGTGTCCGCACGGGCTGGCCGTCAAGAGCCGCCTGCGCGAGGCACACGCAGTGCTGGCTTAGGCCTCGAAGAACTCCGCCACCGGAATGGACAGCCCGGGTAGGACGGGATCGGCGGTCAGCCCGTCCCCGGCCCCCAGCACCTGCGGCGCGTCCGTGGGCCGGTAGACATAGGCCTCGCGGCGTTCCGGGACGACCACCCAGACAACCTGAGTACCGGCCGCCAGGTACTCCTCCACCTTCCCGAGCAGCTCACTCATCGTGTCGCTCGGCGAGACGACCTCCACGGCGAGATCCGGCGCTCCGACAAAGAACGATCGGGGCACCTCGCCGCGTGGGAACCGCTCCTTGCGCACGAAGGCGGCATCCGGCGCACGGGCGGTCGCGGGGTCGGCCGTCAGAACGAACCCGCAGTCAGCCCCAAACGCCCGGCCGGCCCGGCTCGACCTGGCGGCTGCGCGCAAGACCGATCCCACGGCGAGCCCGATCACCGAATGCTCCGAACCGGACGGCGTCCTCTCGATCACCTCGCCGCGCACGAGTTCGCGCCGCGCCGCATCGTCGGGGAGCCGCCCGAACTCCTCAACGGTCATCAGCGTCGTCGTTGTCTGAGCCATGGCCTCCACGCTCCGTAAGGCGTCGCACTCCCTCCTACTCCGGTGCGTCCCAACGGGTTCCTGCCTCACTCCGCGAGGTGCGAGCCCCGTCTCAAGGCCACGATGTCGTCAACGCTGCCGACGAGCAGGCCGTGCGCCTCCGAGAGGGCCGCGAACTCCGCCAAGCCGGCGGTCTCGCCCGTCGGGCGCAGGATCTCGCAGCCGAGAGCCGCCGGGTAGAGGCCGCCGATGCGGCAGAGATCCACGGCGCCCTCGGTGTGCCCGGCCCGATCGAGTACCCCGCGCTCCGAGGCGCGGATCGGGAACAGATGCCCCGGGCGGGCCAGATCCTCGGGGCGGGAAGCGGGGTGCAGGATCACCTCGACGGTGCGCAGGCGATCGGCGACGGACACGCCCGTATGGATGCCCTCGCGCGCATCGACCGACACGGTGAAGGGCGTGAGATTCACCTCAGTGTTGTCTTGCACCATCGGGTGCAGGTTCAGCTCATCGCAACGTCGTCCGTCCAAGGCGAGAAACAGTAGTCCGCCGTTCGCGCGGCTCAGCATGAAGGCGATCCGCTCCGGGGTCGCCCGATCGGCGGCCAGCACGAAGTCGCCCTCGTTCTCCCGGTCGATGTGATCGACCAGAATCACGACTTCGCCACGCCCCAGGGCCGCAGCCAGCTCCTCGGGCGAGGCGAGCTTCACGTCACCATGGGTCCGAGCCATCGAGGCAAGTCCTCCAGCACTCCAACAACGTCCGCCGCCAACGAACGTATCCCCACGAGCCCGCGCAGCCAGGCTCGATGCGGTGTTCGGCGCTCGGG
>VGFB01000821.1 GCA_016869015.1 Armatimonadota bacterium | reverse complement strand
TATTCGCTTGCGCGAGGTTGAGATCGCTACTTGGCCGGACACGCCGACCCCTCCTTCACGGAGGGACGGCTTCCCTCCTTCACGAAGGACCCACGGTCGATGTCGACTCGAGGAGGGTCCCCCCATGCGCCGCCTCTCCCCGACCGCCCTGCTGTGCGTCGGGCTGTGCGCGACAGCCGGCTGCGTCTCGTCCGCACAGCTCGCGGTTCCCGCTGAACACCCGCGCCTGCTGGGCTCGCGCGCGGGGTTGCAGCAGCTCGCCCGCGATCGCGCCGAGGCCTACCGGCGCGTCGTGTCCGTGGCGCGGGAGCAGCAGGCGGACGACTGGGCGAAGGCCATGTCCGAAGCGCTGGTGTGCGCCATCGAGGGGGACGCGACGCTCGGCCGCAGCGCGATCGGCCGCGCGCTGAAGCTGGTGCAGGGCCCCGTCCGCGTGGGTCACGAGACCTTCGGCCACGACCTCGCGCTCTGCGCCGTTGTCTTCGACCTGTGCCACGAGTACTGGACCGACGCCGAGCGCGCGGCGTGCGTCCGGTACGTGAACGCCACCGCGGACGCCAACGTGAACTCCGAGACGCACGTCTTCCACAACGGCTGGTACGGCTACAAGCAGTGGGGGATCGGGCTGGCGTGCCTGGCGACCTACCACGAGAACCCCCGGGCGCCCGCGATCCTCGAGGCGCTCCTCGAGGACTACCGCGCCCGCGCCGCGCCGGCCCTGCAGTTGGCCGGCGCCGGGGGCGGCTGGGCCGAAGGCTACTACACGCACTGGTGGACTTACGAGTGGCTGTTCTTCTGCGAGGTCGCGCGGCGGTGCGCGGGACTGGACCTCTTCGCCGAGGCGCCGGACTTCTGCCGCAACCGCGCCGTCGCGAGCATGTTCGAGATGTACCCGGGAATCCGCGAGTACGGCTCTCGCCGCCCGATCCCGATGGGCGACTCGGGCGGCCTGACCTTCGGCGGGGAGCGCGACAAGGAGCTGGCCGCGCGGCGCATCCTCGTGAGCCACTACCGCGACGATCCCGCCCATCAGTACGTCCACGCCTTCAACGAGACCACCCCGCGCTGCAGCGTCGGGGTGTATGCCTACAAGGACTTCCTGTGGCGCGACGAGACGGTCCCGCAGCGGGAACTCGCCGAGTTCCGGTTGTCGCACCTCAGCCCCGGCGCGGGGTACGTCTATGCCCGCAGCTCCTGGGACGAAGACGCCACGTACTTCTTCTTCAAGTGCGGGGATCGCTTCACGGCGCACCAGCACCTGGATGTCGGCCACTTCATGATCTACCGGCACGAGGAACTCGTCGGCGACGGCGGCTTCTACGACACCTTCGCCTCGCCGTACATCTCCAACTACTACGTCCGCTCCATCGCGCACAACACGGTGTTGGTCCTGGACCCCGAGGAGTTCTGGCCGGCCATCCGTGCCGCCGAGACCACCGGCAACGACGGCGGCCAGCACCACAACTGGCCGCACCACAACGGCGCGGTGGTGGACGCCGCCGATTGGCAGAAGGACCGCGCGCTCTACGACCTCGGCGACATCCTCGCCTTTGAGGACCGGGGCGACTACCTCTACGTCGCGGGCGACTGCACCCGGGCCTACTCGGCGGCGAAGATGAAGCAGTTCGTCCGCCGGATCGTCTACCTCCGGCCGGGGACGTTCATCATCGTCGACCGCGTCACCGTGGCCGATCCCGCCCTGGAACGGACCTGGGTCCTGAACCTGATGGCGCAACCCGAGACGCGCGGCAGGCAGCACGTCATGACCAACGGCGCGGGGAAGCTGTTCATCCAGGCGGGAGGCCTCGGGATGGACCGCATCGAGCTCCTCGGCGGCGATGGCCTGGCCTTCTACGGCGGCAACCGGTACGCCGCCGGTCGCGAGCCGCCCGGACCGATTCCCGTGTGCCGGATGGAGGTGTCACCGGAGGAGCCCCCGGCCGCCGCTCCGATCGCGGCGCCCGTGGGTGACACGACCTGGTTCGTCTCCGTCCTGACCGCCACCGATGCGACGGTTCAGTCCGTCCCCGACGCCCAGGTTCGAGAGAGCGAGACGGAGGTTGCGGTGAGCGTCGGCGACTGGCGGGTGGCCTTCGCCAAGGAGGCCCTTGGCGGGCGCATCGAGCACGGGGGACAGGCGGGCGCGCTGGCGGAGGGCATCGTCGCCCAAGGGGAGGAGTAGAGGCGCCCCATGCGTTACCTGCTGCTCTCAGCGGTTCTGGTCGCCTGCCCGGCGACTGGCGCGCTGCCACAGGCCGCGGTGTTGTTCGCCGATCCGTCGGGCCCCGACACGCTCGCGCTGCGGGTCCTGCTCATTCACCAAGGGCCGGCGCCGGAGGACGTGGAGTACGTGCTCTCGCTGGCGCCCCCGGGCGGGACGGCACGGACGCTGTCCGCTGCGGTTCCGGCCTCGGGGTGGACTGCCGACGGCCTGCGCCTCGTCGCCTTTGAGCCGCTGACCGTGGGCCCGGAGGCGGGCGATCTCGTCATCACCGGCGGGCTACCCGGCGCTCCGACGGAGCGGTTGGCAACGCTGATCCGAGGCGAAGGAGGCCGGCTGGAGCTTCGTCGCGTGCCGCCGGGAGGCGGGCCGGACCGCCTGTTTGCGGTCGCCTCGGCGGAGCAACTGGGGCCCAGGCGCTTCACGGTGAAGGTCGCCTACATCAACTGCGGCGAGCGCCTGAGCCGCGACTACGACGCGTTCCTGCACTTCGAGCCCGAGCCGACCGGCGAGGACCTCGCCGCGACCACTGAGATGGGCCTCTACCCTTCCGGCAAGCCTACCGATTCCTCCGCGTGGCACGAGGATGACATCACCGTGGTCGCCTTCGGCCCCTACGAGTTGCCGGCGAAGCTCGACAGGCCCCTCTACGTACGGGTCGGGCTCTACGACCGGACTGGCGACGGAGCGCGACGGCCTCTCCTCGGAGCCGCCGAGGACCACCGCGTCCTGGTGGGCCGCTTCGCCCCGCGAGACGGTGCCGTGGTCTTCGAACGAGCGCCGTTCGAGGAGGCGAAGCAGTGACCGCCGCCCTCTTGATGCTTGCCTGTGCGCCTGGGTCGGCGCAACCGGCTTCCGTGCTGCCCACCGCCACCTGCCGGCAACTGGGGCCCCGCGAGTTCCAGCTGACCATCACCTTCCTCAACTGCGGCGCGGAGCTCGGTCTCG
>VGFB01000820.1 GCA_016869015.1 Armatimonadota bacterium | reverse complement strand
GCCGACGCCGTCCGGCATTGACCTGAAGGCTCTGTCGGCTCTGGTGAGCCGACCCACGACGACCCAAGGCTTCACGGCTGACAGGGCACTAGTCCGCCGATGGCCCGGCCGGCTCGACTTTCGCGGCGCAGGCCTTGTACTCGCCCGTCCGCGTGATGTTGTCGAAGGCATCGTTGGTCAGGTAGTTGGTGGAGGCTTCCACGAAGTGGAAGGGCATCCACAGCACACCGGCCCGCACCCGGTCGCCCACGCGCGCCTGCACGACGATCGACCCCCGCCGGGTGGTTACACGCGCGAAGCCGCCATCGGCGATCCCAAGCCGGTCGGCATCTGACGGGTGGATCTCGACGAAGTTCCGGTCTTCCTTCTGGCGGATCGTGGGGCTCTTCCGCGTCATGTTGCCGACATTGTAGTGGTAGAGCGTGCGGCCGGTGGAGAGGACGAACGGGTAGTCCTCGTCCGGCACCTCGGCCGGCGGCCGGAACTGCATCGGCGCGAAAGCGCCCTTCCCACGCGTGAACCGCCCCTCATGCAGGAACACCGTGCCGGGGTGATGTGTCGTCGGGCAGGGCCACTGGAGCCCCACTTCGTCGATCCGCTCGTAGGACATCCCGGCATAGCTGGGCGTGAGGGCCGCCATCTCGTCAAAGACATCCGACGGGTGCGTGTAGCCCATCGGATAGCCCATGGCGGTGGACACATCGCAGAGGATTCGCCAGTCCGAACGCGCCTGGTCAGGAGGCTCCACCGCCTTGCGCACCCGCTGCACGCGTCGCTCCGTGTTGGTGAAGGTGCCGTCCTTCTCGGCCCAGCAGGCGGCCGGCAGGACTACATCGGCCAGCCTGGCGGTCTCCGACACGAAGATCTCCTGCACGACCAGGAACTCGAGCTTCGCGAGGCACTCGGTGACCTTCGACTGATGGGGCTCGCTGAGGACCGGGTCCTCCCCCATGGCATACAGCGCCTTCAGGGTGCCCTCGCCCGCCTTCTCGATGAAGTCGGTGACCCGCCACCCGACGTTCGTGGGCATCTCGACGCCCCAGGCCTTCGAGAACTTCTCGCGCACGGCCGGGTCGCTCGCCCGCTGGTAGCCGGAGTAGACGGAGTGGATCGCGCCCATGTCACAGGCGCCCTGCACGTTGTTCTGGCCGCGCAAGGGGTTCAGGCCGGAGGAGCGCTTCCCGATCTGGCCGCAGAGCATGGCGAGGTTGGCGAGGTTGCGCACGTTCTCGGTGCCGCAGACGTGCTCCGTGATGCCAAGGGTGTAGAAGATGGCGGACGGGCTGCCCTGCGCATACATCTCAGCGGCCCGCCGGATGTCGTCGGCCGGCACGCCGCAGACGCGCGCGGCGTCTTCCACCGCGTAGCTCTTCACGTTGGACGCGACGTCCTCGAACCCCTCGCAGCGCTCTTCGATGAAGGACGGGTCGTGCAGGCCCTTCTCGAGGATATGGTTCATCATCGCGTTGAGGAGGAAGTTGTCGGTTCCGGGGAGGTGCTGGAGGTGCACATCTGCGCGGCAGGCGAGCCACGTTCTTCGCGGGTCGCAGACAACCAGCCGCGCCCCTCGGCGGAGCGCCTTCTTCATCTCCAGCCCGATGATCGGGTGGGCCTCAGTGGCGTTGGACCCGATGATGAACAGCGTCTGAACGTCCTTGATCTCCCCGATGGAGTTGGTCATCGCGCCCGACCCGAAGCTTGTCGCCAGACCGGCGACAGTGGGGGCGTGTCAAGTAGTTGCACACTGGTCTATGTTGTTGGTCCTCCCCGCCGCGCGCGCCAACTTCTGCATCAGGTAGTTCTCTTCGTTGGTACAGCGGCTGGAGGACAGGAAGGCGATCCCCTCCGGCCCTTCGCGGTCCCGGATTTCCGCCAGCCGCCGGCCGACCAGCGCGAGGGCCTCCTCCCAGGAGGCCTCGCGGAAGGCCCCATTCTCCTTGATAAGGGGCGTTCGGAGGCGCTCCGGCGAATGGACGAAGCTGAAGCCAAAGCGCCCCTTCACGCAGAGGTTCCCGTCGTTGGGGACCGTCCCGGGAACCGCGGTCACCCGCACGATGCGGTTGGCCCGGCGATCCACGTTCGCGTCCATCTGGCAGCCGACGCCGCAGTACGTGCAGGTGGTCCGGACGACCTGCAGGTCCTTCGCGCGGCCCTGCCCCTTCGCGGCGCGCTCCCACAGGGCGCCGGTGGGGCAGGCGCTGACGCAGAGCCCGCACAGCTCGCAGGTCGTGTCGTTCAGCGGGAGATCGAAGGCCGTACTGACCTCGATATCGAGGGCCCGACCCTTGAAGGTGAGAGCTTCGGCCATCTCAACCTCGGCACAGATCTTCACGCACCGCTGGCAGCGCACGCACTTGCTGGGGTCGTAGACGATCCCCTGGTTCCCGACCGTGTAGGTCTCGGTGCTCGGCCCGGCGAGCTTCGGGAAGCGATCCTCCGCCGCCTGGTAACGGTACGCGTAGTCCTGCAGCAGGCAGGCGCCATCGGCGTCGCAAGTGGTACACGCAACGTTGTGCTCGCTGAGCAGCAGGCTGAGCGAGGAGCGACGCGACCGGAGCACGGCCTCGGTCTCGGTGCGGACGATCATGCCGGGCTCGGCCAGGCGAGTGCAGGCGGTGTGCATCCCGGCTTGTCCCTCAATCTCGACCAGACACAGCCGGCAGGCGCCGGTGGGCGACAGGCGCGGGTCGTGGCAGAGATGCGGGATGTCGATGCCGTTTGCCGCAGCCACTTGCAGGATCGTCCGGCCGGGCTCAGCAGTTACCTCGCGCTCATCAATGGTCAGGTGAATCTCACTCATCGGACCCTCCGGTTGCCCGCTGTTTGGTGACGGCCGAGGCCGGGCAGACCTCGAAGCATGCGCCGCAGTGGATGCAGCGCTTCGCGTCGATGGCGTGTGGCTGCTTCCGCTCGCCGGCGATGGCGTCCACCGGGCAGTTCTTGCGGCACAGGCCGCAACCGGTGCAGACCTCGGCGTCGATGCGGAAGCTGAAGAGCCCGGGGCACACGTGCGCCGGGCAGTAGTGCTCATGGATGTGCGCGTCGTACTCGTGCCGGAAGTAGCGGAGGGTGGTGAGGACGGGGTTGGGGGCCGTCTGCCCCAGACCGCACAGCGACCCGGCCTTGATGTCCTGCGCCAGGGTCTCCAGCTCCGCCACGTCCTCTGCCTT
>VGFB01000819.1 GCA_016869015.1 Armatimonadota bacterium | reverse complement strand
CCTTGGCGGTGACCCAGCGGTCCCCCTCTTTGAGGTGACGCATCGCGCGCGGCACGTTCGCCTCATTCAGCGTGATCAGCAGCGCCGCGCCCACATCACCCCAGACCATGCCGCCCCCCGGGCCGGTCGGCCGAACCCAGAGCTCCACGGTGATCGGGTGCGCGATGGGCAGAAAGCTGCCGGGCGGCTGGGCCCAGGCCTCAGGGCCCGCGCGCAGGGCGCCGCCGCCGTCGGCGAGGCGCCCGATGGCATCGCCCTGGGCGACGATGCGCGCGTGGCGCGCGTAGATGGAGTCATCGGCCCCGAGGGCGAGCGCGTCGTTGAAGCGCCAGAGGGCCAACATGAGCGGATCGCCCTCGGGCGCGACCCAGAGCGGGGCGGCCCAGCTGACGCCCGCATCGGGGGTGACGACCGCCGCCTCGTAGAAGCCCCACGGCAGGGGCGGATTCGGAAGCTGTGTCAGGCCCTCGGCGACCTGCGCGGTGTTCGAGTGCGGATCGAGCTTCGGGTACAGATCGTGGAGCACGTCGGTGCGGTAGCCGTCCTGCGCGGGTAACGGGCTGACATCGAGGCGCCCCCCGCGAAGCCCGACCTCCGGCTTCGGCGGCGCGCCCGCCGAAAGCCGCGCCCAGCGTGGCGGCATGTAGAACCGGTGCGCGACGTCGCGGGGCCAGACGGGCACCGGCAGCCGCGCCGTGACCGGGGCGCCGTGTGCCGTGAAGACCGAGGCCTCAGCCCACAGGCAGCGGACGTTCAGCGCCTCCTCCGGCTCCCAGGCCAGCGTCCCCTGCGCGAGGTTCCCCGAGCGCTCGAGGCCGAGGGTCTCGGTGAGGACCTCCGTCCCGTCGGGGCGCGTCAGGCGCAGCACCGCCGTGGCGGACAGCCCGCCGGCCGCCAGGCCGAGCACCTGGAACCGGCTCTCCCGTCGGGCGTCGGCCTCCAACGGGCCCCGGCCCGGCCCGTCCGAGATCTCCGAGGGCGCGGCGAGCCAGTACGTCTCCGCCCCCGCATCGCCCTCCGGGCGGCCTCGGAAGAGGGCGGCCTGGTCGCGCGTCAGGCGAGCGTACACGTCAGAGAACATGCGGCTCGGCTCGATGTGCGTGTTCTCAGTGTAGTCGTTCCACGTGGTGACCGACGCCCAATCCGGCGCGAGGTCCCGCGCGGCCTGCCAGGTCTCCAGGTATCGTCCCGCCCCCCGATACACGTCGCTGAACGAGCCCGTGTTCACGCCGTAGTACCCGGGTCGCACGCTCTGGACGTACAGGCAATCGCGACCCGTTGCTCGCCGCTCGGCGGCCAGGGCAGCTGTGATCTCCCCGGCAACCGTTGCCTCCACCGGGCCAAAGCAGTAGAGCGCGTCGAAAACCGCGGCGTAGTCCGGCAGTTGCGGGGCGAACGTCGCGTGGCTGTGCAGCAAGGGAGCGTAGATGTCCGCGACGAGGAAGACCTCGCGGCCGCCCCGGGCAAGGCTCTCCCGCAGCGCCCGCCACTCAGCCAGGGGCATCTGATAAGCGGCGTAGGTGAAGACCAAGTACCGGCCCTCGACCCGCGCGACACTCGCCAGGCCCTCGCTCTGCTCGATCCACGCCCTCAGGAAGGCCTCCCACTGGGCGCGATCGGTGACGGCCGCCAGATCGAGGCACGGCATGATGCCAAACCCCGGCGTCTGCTCGGCCGCCGTGCGGGCCATATCCAGCAGCCCCGGCAGCGAGCGGGTCGGCGGCGACAGCACGATGTCGACCGCGAGGCCGTCCAGGCCCGCTCGCGCGGCGGCGCGGACTTGCCCGGGGACCCCGGCCGCGGCGTCCGCCGTGCGATCCGGGCGAGCGTGGGTCGGGGGATGCCACGGCACGTAGTGGGCATACACCTTGGGCGAAGGCACCTCGGCCGGGAGGCGGGGAGCGGCCAGCGCGAGGAGGAGCAGGCCGGGCCACATGGGCGTTCACCCCAAGTGTGGTAGATAGGGTGCAGGGGTAGTGTATCCCGAGTGGCGCCTGCGACGCAAGGAGCGGCGGCAGGCCTCCGCCCGTCACCCGCCGAAGGTTGCGATTCGGACGGCGGCGGGACGGCGGTCCTGCTGCGGCGGGATGGACGCGCGCCGGCGTCCCTTCCCTGAAGACAACCCACACCCGCGGGGAGGATCACGCATGATCGTCCGCAGTCGGAGTCCGGTACGGATCTGCGACATCGGTGGATGGACGGACACGCGGTTCGCGAAGCGCGGCGCGGTGCTCAACCTGGCCGTGTCGCTCTTCGGCCACTGCCTGGTGGAGGACCGCCCCGGAAACGGGAACGGCCACGGCGATGACCGCGTGGCGGTGCTGCGCGCACTCGACCTGGGCGTCGATGTCAGCATCGAGGACGTCGCCAAGATCGAGTACGGTGGCGCGCTCGATCTGCTGAAGGCGGCGGTGAAGCGCCTGGACATGTCGGGCGGCTTTCGCGCGTCGGTGTGGTCGGACGCGCCGCCGGGGTCGGGGGTCGGCTCCTCGGCCGCGGTCGGGGTGTCTCTGGTGGGGGCTCTGGGCCACTTCGCCGGGCGGAAGATGCCGCCGCACGACATCGCCAAGACCGCTCAGGCCCTGGAGACCCAGGAGCTAGGCCTCGAGTGCGGCGTGCAGGACCAGTACGCCTCGGCGTTCGGCGGCGTGTGTTTCATGGAGATCGAGTACCCGCGGGTCGAGCTGTCGCGGCTGCCGGTGGCGCCGAGCTTCCTGTGGGAACTGGAGGAGCGGCTGGTGCTGGTGTATGTGGGGGAATCGCGGCTCAGCGACGCGGTGCACCGGCTGGTCATCCAGCGGTACGAGGCGGCGGTGCCGGAGGCCGTCGCGGCGATGGACACGCTGCGGGGGGCGGCTCACGCGATGAAGGACGCGATGCTGGGCGAGGACATGGCGGGCGTGGTTGAGGCGATCAACGCCAACTGGGCGGCACAGAAGAGCTTGCACCCCGACATCACGAACCCGAGCATCGAGGGTCTATTTGAGACGGCCCGGGCACACGGCGCCGCGGCAGGCAAGGCCAACGGGGCCGGGGGCGGGGGCACCGTGACGTTTGTCGCGGAGCCCGGCCGCGAGATGAAGCTGCGGAAGGCCCTGGGCGAGGTCCCCGGCTGCGTGGTGCTGCCTTGCCTGATCTGCCAGGAAGGCGTGCGGAGCTGGGTGGTGCGGGAGTAA
>VGFB01000818.1 GCA_016869015.1 Armatimonadota bacterium | reverse complement strand
CGAGGCGGATGAGTACCTCGCCCTGCACCGGATGTGTGGGGCGTTGGAGATCGCCGCGCGGTTTCTGACCGTGGCGGCGCTGACCGAGGTGTGGCAGCGGCGCGTGTCGCCGGAGGACGGCTTCCCCGAGGCGTTGGTGAAGCAGCTCCTGCAGCATCTCGAGCGACCCAGACTGGGCAGTTGGCGGGTGCTGTTGGAGGCAGCGGTCGCAGCGCTGCCAGGCAAGAAGCAGAAGGAGTGCACCGTCCAGGGCCTACCCGAGTACGTACGGCGCTTCGGGGAGGCGTTGGGAGGCAGTGGCGCCGACCCGCTTCAGAAGCTCCTCCCGATGCGGAATGTGCTGGCCCACGGCGGGCGGCTGTCCGAGGAGAAGATCCAGGAGTTCCTCGTCGCCCACACGGAGCGCTTCGAGGCGCTGATGGCGGGGCTGGAGTTCCTGTCGGAGGAGGCGGGCGTCGCGCTGGTGGCGTCTCCGGCGGAGGGACCGGCGCGATTGCTGCGCGGCCTGCCGCCGGAGTACCCCGCGTTCAACCGCTCATCGCTGCCGGAGGACTTCCGGCAGGCCGGGCCGGACCGGATGCTGCTGGTGACGCCGAACGGTGTGCTGGACCTGTGCCCGCTGCACGCGTTCGGCGAGGTAATGCAGGTCGAGAAGGACCAACTCGTCGGCCAGGGCGAGGAGGCGATTCAGCTCTACGCGCGCAGCGACGCGGCGGCGGGCGTGGACTACACCGCGCTGGGGAGCCGGGCCTCCAGCTCGCGCGGGAAGCCCGATTGGGAGACGCGCTTCGCCGAGGTCTTCCGGCTGGAGGCGTGGCGGAGTCGCTTCGAGGTCGAGAGCGCGCTGGCCCGGTACACCTTCAGCCGCCGGATGGATGACCTGCTGCGGCTGTTCGTGGGGCGCGATGAGCAGGTCGCGGCCGCGGCGGAGATGATCGACGCCACGGAGAGCGGCGTGCTCTGGCTGGCCGGCAAGCCGGGCATGGGCAAGTCGGCGTTCATGGCCAAGCTGGTCCGCGACGTGTTCCAGCCGCGTGACGACGTGGTGTGCATCCCCTACTTCTTCCAGGCCTCGGAGGGCGACCTGTGCCGGGTCAGCGCCTTCGCGGAGGCGGCGCTGCTGAGGCTGGCCCAGACGACCGGGCAGGACGCGAAGATCGAGGATGATCCCGAGAAGCGGCTGGACCAGTTTCGCGCGGCGATCGCCGAGGCGGCGAACGGTGCCCGCCGGATCGCCTTCTTCCTCGATGGCCTCGATGAGATCAGCGACCCGAAACTCCTCGACCTGATCTTCGAGTGCGGGCATCCGGGTATCGTGTGGGTCTGCGCCGGGCGGGATGAACCGCACCTCGTCGAGCACTTCGGTCGCGACCGCTGCCGGTGGCTGTTCGAGCAAGCCGATGGTCTGCTGCCGCCGCTGAACGCAGACAACGTGCGGGCCTTCCTCATCGAGGAGCTGGGGCACCGGTTGCCGCAGTTCTTCGAGCGGGACAGGCAAAGCGACGGCGCATGGCGCAACGAGTACGTGGAGGAGGTCATCCGCCGCAGCGACGGCCTGCCGCTGTACCTGAGGCTGTTGGAGCAGGACCTCCGGAATGACCCGAACGCCTTCGCGCCGGGCACCGAGGAGCGCCTGCCGCGTGGGCTGGAGGAGTACTACGACCGGATCGTGGAGGAGATGGGCGATGACCTCTCGGCCACGATCCCGGCGATCACGACGCTGCTGGCGCTCGCGCACGAGCCGCTGCCCTTTGAGACGCTGGCGGCGCTGCTCTCGGATCACGAGCTCGTCGGGCAGGCCGACGGGCGCGAGCTGCTCCAGGATGCGCTGCGGCACAGCAGCGTGATGCTCCGGCGCGCGCCGACCGCCACCGAGGCCCTCGGCTATGGCCTCTATCACGCCTCCTTCCAGCAACACGTCCGCACCAGCGACCGCGTCCGCCGCAGCCGCCACGCCGCCCACGAGCGCCTCTGCCGACTCGCCACCAACTGGCGCGACCACGAGGCCGGCTCGCCGCCGCGTGACTACGCCCTCCGCTTCGGGCCGCGGACGCTGATCGACGCGGAGCGCTGGGACGACCTCAGCGCGCTGCTCACCGACCTCGAGTTCATCGAGGCCAAGTGCGAGGCGGGGATGACGTACGAGTTGGTCGCCGACTACAACGCGGCCTTGGTCGTGCCGTCCCGGTCACCCGTCACCGGTCACCTGTCACCTGCCGTCGAACCGTTCGCCCGCTTCGTCCGGGCCAACGCCCACATCTTCGCTCAGGGCCTCGAATGGGTGATCCAGCGCGCCCACAACAGCGCCGAGTCAGGGCCCGTGGCCGAGGCGGCACAACACCTGATCGAGGCGTCCGCCCACCACAACCAACCATGGCTGCGCCACCTCCATCGCCGCCCAGACACGCCGTCCGCTTGTCTCCAGGTTCTGCAAGGACACGCCAGCGGGGTGAGCGCCGTCGCCCTCACCCCCGACGGGCAACGGGCCGTGACGGGGAGCTGGGACAACACCGTCCGCGTCTGGGACCTCAACACCGGTACCTGTCTCCGCACCCTCCAAGGACACACCAGCGGGGTGCTAGCCGTCGCCCTCACCCCCGACGGGCAACGCGCGGTCACGGGAAGCTACGACAACACCGTCCGCGTCTGGGACCTGGGCAGCGGCGTCGAAGTCGCGTGCTTCGCCGCTGAAGGGTGGGTCTGGGCTTGCGCAGTCGGACCCGGCGGCCTGGTTGCCGCGGGCGACCGGTGCGGCAACGTCTACTTTCTCCGCCTGGAGAACGCAGAGTTCGGCCCGCCGATCCTGACGGCGTGGCGAGCGGCGGAGGGTGAGTTGGTTGCGTTTGGGTGCGTGCATTGTCGGGAGTGGCAGAAGGTGGCGGAGGAGGCCTTGGGGACGGAGCTGGCGTGTCCGGCCTGCGGGGAGAAGGTGAAGCTGAACCCGTTCGTGATCGAGGCCGATTGGCGGCCGGTGGCGGAGGCGTGGAAGAGAGAGGAGCCGCGGGCATGATGACGGGCCTCACCCCCGGCCCCTCTCCTGAAGGAGAGGGGAGAAGGGCAACGGCACGGCGACGGCTCACCGCCCGCCACAGCAGCCACCGAGACGGTGGCGGTCCCAGGGAACGGCACGGCGACGGCGAGGAAACCACGGAATACACGGAATACACGGAAGGGAACG
>VGFB01000817.1 GCA_016869015.1 Armatimonadota bacterium | reverse complement strand
TGATCGCCGTGCATGGGTGCCACCAGAACCTCCACGCCCCCCGTGCGGTGGTGGGCCCGGCACATACGCAGGCCCCGTCGAAGGCCGCTCAGTGCCACTGCGGGTCCGATGGGTCGAAGCCCGCCGGAGCATAGGGGCCCAAGCTCGTGGGAGGGCGTGGATCGTGTGAGCTCGGCGCGCCGCCCTGAGCGACCTGCTGCTTCAGCCAGGGCCAGAACGGCAGAAGCCAGAAGATGAACTGGTCGACCGGCGTCAGATTCGGTACCCACCAGCACTTGGTCCACGACACCCCAAACATCACGAGGAACCCAGAACCCACCCCCAGCCCCCCGGCACCGAGGACGGAGACACCCCCGCAGCTCCAGGCATAGCTGGCGTCTACGCCTCCGATCCCTCCCTGGCCGGCTCTGAACACTAACTCCCAGGCATACCCCTCGAGATCCGGGATGTTCGGGGCGCCTCCGCCCCCGAAGATGTCGATCCCGGCGAGCCCCCCTGCCGCGAGGGGCGCCACCGTCACACTCACGCAGACACCGGCATTCCCCAGCGAGTCCGTCACCTTGAGGACCTGGACGGAGCCGCCTCCGCCTTGTCCAGGCACCCCCGTCCCGATGCCGCCGCCGATGCCGATCCCACCGATCACGCTGACCAGGCCGCTCGGATCCGTCCCCCTCGTCGGCCGGTTGTTGACGTACCCATACGCGTTCTCGCCGCCTTGGTGGAGGGGGTCTTTGCTGAGGAAGCGGCCGAGCCAGTGGACGTAGTACCTGCGCCGGAGGTAGTAGCAGCCCAGCGCGGGCTCGAGGTAGTAGCCGAGCTTGCCGATGTAGCGGAACCGGTTCGTCGTGGTGCCGCTCACCGAGCGCGTAATCCCGAAGGCGTCGTACACGTAGTTGATCGCCTTCGACTGATCGGCGGCGGTCAGGAACCGCATCGAGCCGATCGCGTCGAAGTGCCAATACGTGCTCGCACTGCTGCGCCGCTGGCTGATCACGTCGCCGTAGCCCCGCGGCGCTTGAGTGTAGCGCACCGTGGTCGTCCCAGTCTTATTGAGCTCCATCAGCACCTGCTCCCGGTCCCACAGGTACGTCGTCCAACCCGACCCCTCGGCGCGCTTGCGGCGCTTGAGATCGCCGTCGTAGGTCATCGTGACCGGCGTGCCGCCCGCCTTCCAGGCCACCAGCACCTCGTCCTCACAGCCCCAGGTCATCGTCGTCAGGTCGGCGGCTCCACGCCCGGGCCGCCCTCACTTGCGGCGGACGAAGGGGCGACCGACCCCAGCGGCCCCCCCTGTCGCTTCCGCCCCGAGTAGAGGGACAGGAAGTCCTCGCGAGACTTGGGGGGGGCCTGGCCGAGGGCTTCATGGGTCCTGGCGTAACGCTCCCACGCCCTCTCCATCACCGCCCGAGCCGCCGTCGTGAACCCGCGTTCGGTAAGCATCGCGCCCAGCCGCATGTACGTCGGCGCCTCAGGTTCACCGACTGCAAGGACGAGGGCAACAGCCAGAGCAGCCAGCTCGTGATCGCCGAAGGCCTGTGCTGCCGGTGCTAGCGCGGAACACAGCACCGTGTCGGGGTTGCCGGTGAGTACCTCCGGTGCCAGCCGCGCCAGTGTGCTCGGATCGCCTGCTGCTAGGGCCTCTCGGATCGCGCGGGCACACGCTGTGCTCTGCGACAGGCGCTCTCTTGAGACTGGGTCGCCCATAGCTTCCTCGTGAGGGTCGGCTCTCACTCCCAGGACCTCGTGTCCCCTAGCGTTACGGGTCAGAAGACGTACGGAGGCGGGCGGATCGCTACGCACGCATTGTGGCGGTCCGCACAGAGGCTCGTGCATGTGCCCTCAGCCGTCGGCGATCCCTTCGGGTCAGTGCACTGGGCAGAACAGGCAATAACGCAGTTGTAGCACCACCTTTGGTACGCCGTGCCGACTCCCGACGGGTCGGCCGGGGCTGGGCACACGAAGCGTTCGCAGAGCAGGGTCCCTCTGACCACGTCTGCCGGGTCATAGCAGGTCCGCAGAGGGTTGGGTTCGTACCACGGCGGCTTACCACCTGGCCACGGCGGGGGCGGCGGGTTGTGGATGACGGTTGGGGGTGGCGGCTTCGGAGGAGGGGGGAACAGGATGATCGTCCCATCGCGGCACAGCTTCACGCACGTGAGGTAGAGGGCCGGCGGCCCGGACGCACACAGCAGCCAGCAGTACCAAGGCGCAGCAGGCAGGGCCCCCGACGCATCCGTCGCCGTCGTCGGCCGGTTGTTGACGTACCCATACGCATTCTCGCCGCCTTGGCGGAGGGGGTCTTTGCCGAGGAAGCGGCCGAGCCAGTGGACGTAGTACCTGCGCCGGAGGTAGTAGCAGCCCAGCGCGGGCTCCAGGTAGTAACCGAGCTTCCCGATGTAGCGGAACCGGTTCGTCGTGGTGCCGCTGACCGAGCGCGTGATCCCGAAGGCGTCGTACACGTAGTTGATCGCCTTCGACTGGTCGGCGGCGGTCAGGAATCGCATCGAGCCGATCGCATCGAAGTGCCAATACGTGCTGACCCCCGAGCGGCGCTGGCTGATCACATCGCCGTACCCCCGCGGCGCTTGCGTGTACCGCACCGTGGTCGTCCCAGTCTTATTGAGCTCCATCAGCACCTGCTCGCGATCCCACAGGTACGTCGTCCAGCCTGACCCCTCGGCGCGCTTGCGGCGCTTGAGATCGCCATCGTAGGTCATGGTCACGAGCGTCCCATCGGGCTCGAAGACGGTCAGCAGCTCGTTCTCGTAGCCCCACGTCAGCGTCGTGATCCCCGCCGCGTCGGTCGTCAGCGTGTTCCCGTTCTCGTCGTACGTGTAGGTTGTGAGCGTGCCGCCGGCGTTCTCAGTGAGGAGTTCGTTCGCGGCGTCGTAGGTGTACGTCATGTCACAGGCTATCACGCCTCCCGATGCCTGTCAGTCGCGGCAACGACGCCAATCCACACCGCCGATCACCAGTCCACAGATGTGTACGTCCGCTGACTCGTGTTTGGCGCCACGACTGTCGTCTGCCCCGACTGAACGTCGCAGGCAACGATGCCCGAGTCGCGCCCTATCCCAGAACGCAGCCACACTAAGATCGTCCCGTCGGGCGACCATACGGGCGAGTAGTCCTGCGCCGCGTTGCTGCTGAGGTTCCTTCCGTCACTCCCGTCCATTCCGGCCA
>VGFB01000816.1 GCA_016869015.1 Armatimonadota bacterium | reverse complement strand
CTGGGGCTCGGCATCGTGGCCCTCGTGCTGATCGACCAGCGCAAGGGCGCCCTGGTGCTCACCGCGACGCCCTATCAGCCGCGGCTGCCTCTATGGTTGCCCGTGGCCCTCGGCGGACCCGCTCTCCTGGCTTGGTTCCGGAGGAAACGGAACCCCTCTAGCATCTGGGGGCACCTCGACGCCTTCGCCGTGCCCGTCGCGGCCCTGTGGCTGACCACTGCGGTGCTCTCTGAGCGCCTGCTGGCGGGCTCGGGCTATCTCGCCTACCAGCTGGGCAAGCCGCGGTTCGAGCCCCTGCTCGGTGAGACGGGGATGTGCATTCTGGTGGGCCTCCCCTTCGCGGCACTGGTGGCGGCTGTGTGCAGTGAGCGCCGCCGGCCGGGGATCCTCGGCTCGTGGGTTGACCGGGCCTTCCAGGGCGCCGCGATCGGCCTCGCGGCGGCGTTCTTCGTGTACGCGATGTACGCGCCCAAGGACGCGGCGCTGCTGTACCGAGTCCTCAGCTTCGACCGACAGACCGGCAAGCTCAACTGGGGCAGCGACGGCGTCATCGGTCCGCGCGGCCCCATGCACAGCGACAACGCGCCTGCCACGCCGACGCCGGTGTCCGACGGGGAGCGCCTCTACGCCTGGTTCGGCACGCCGGGACTGGAGTGCGTGGATGCCACGGGCAGGCAGCTCTGGGTGAACCGGGACCTGCCCTTCCGCGCGCGGCACGGTGTGGCGACCTCACCCATCCTGTGCGCGGGGAAGGTGCTGATTCTCAGCGAGTCTGAAGCCGGCTGCTACCTCGCCGCCATCGACGCCGCCACCGGCAAGGAGTTCTGGCGCACCGAGCGGCGCAAGGGCACTCACCGGTACGCGGGCACCTGCCGAACGCCGACCGTTGAACGCATCGCGGGACGAGAGACGATCATCGTGTGGGGGCACAAGGACCTTAGCGGTTACGACCCCGCCTCCGGCCGCCAGCTGTGGAGCCACGACATCGGCGACCTGGGTCGCAGCGGCAATCCGGTCGCGAGCCCCGTCTCCGACAGCAAACGCTTCTACCTCATCGGACTGGAGCGGATCATGGCCGTGGACATCCAGCGGCTACCCGCGTCCGAGAGCCCGGTCGCGTGGGAGCTGGAGCGACGGACCGGGGCGCAGTGCGCCTCGCCGGTGCTCTGCCGAGGGCTCCTGTTCGTCGCGTCGGACAAGGGCCCCGTCTACTGCCTGGATCCGGTTACGGGGAAGCTGCTCTGGGAGAAGCGGCTGCCGGGTGTCAACTACGCTTCACCCATCGCCGTCGGCGGCTCCGTGTACTTCTGCTCGACCGCCGGGCGCACGACCGTGGTCGAGGCTGCCCGCGAGTACAGGGAGGTCGCCGTCAGCGATCTGCGGGAGGTGGTTCACGCCTCGTTCGCGCCGGTGGACGAGCAGCTCTTCGTCCGCACGGCGGAGCATCTCTACTGCCTCCGCGAGGGCGCCGGCGGCGTGAGCGTTCAGGAGGACAGACCGCCCTCGGAGCCCCGGGCCAAACCTCCCGAGCGCCCGGCGGCGGCGGGGGGGCCCGACCTCGCGGCCGACTGGAATCGGTTCCGCGGGGCCTCCGGGAACGGCGTGTCGGGCCACGCGGACGTGCCGACGAAGTGGAACGGCGCCGTCGGCGAGGGCGTCGTGTGGCGCACGGCGGTACCGCTGCCGGGGTATGGCTCGCCCGTCATTGGGGGTGATCGGGTCTACTGCACCGGCGGGGACGGCGCCGCCGAGCAGGTGTACTGCTTCGACGCGGGCACCGGGAAGCTCCTGTGGACCGGAGACGCGCCGTCGGGATCAAGCAAGCCCGAGGTCTCCGAGATGACGGGCTACGCTCCCTCCACGCCGGTCACCGACGGCCGGCGGCTCTGCGCCATCTTCCCCAGCGGGACCGTGGTCTGCTTTGACCGGAACGGCAAGCGGCTCTGGGACCGCAACCTGGGCGTCCCCGAGAACAACTACGGCCACGCCAGCTCGCTTGTCGCCTCGGGCGACCGGGTCTTTGTGCAGTACGATCAGGGCGCCGAGGGCGACGAACGCTCACGGCTGCTCGCCCTGGATCTCGGCTCGGGGAAGACCGTCTGGGAGGTGCAGCGCGAGACCGCGGCCTCCTGGGCGACGCCGCTGCTCATCCGGGCCGAGGAGCGGGAGGAGCTGGTCACCAGCGCTCAGCCGTGGATCATCGCCTACGACCCGGCGACCGGGCAGGAGCTCTGGCGCGCAGGCTGCATGAGCGGGGAGGTGGCCCCCTCGCCGATCCTCGCAGGAGGGTTGCTCTTCACGGTCAGCGACCGGGCCTCGCTCTCCGCGATCCGTCCGGGCGGGAGCGGCGATGTGACGGCGAGCCACGTCCTTTGGAGCGTCTACGATGGGCTGCCCGACACCTGCAGTCCCGTCAGCGACGGGAAGCTCGTGTACCTGCTCACGAGCGGCGGCCTGCTGACCTGCATCGAGGCCGCGGACGGAGCCACCGTGTGGCAGGAACAGCTTGATGGGACCTTCCGCGCGTCCCCGAGCCTCGCGGCGAACCGTCTGTACCTGGTCTCCGATGCGGGCGATACTCACCTGCTCGCGGCGGGTCGGGAGTTCCGACAGCTCGCCCGTCTCCCTCTGGGCGAGCCCGTCGGCGCCAGTCCGGCCTTTGCTCAGGGGCGCGTCTACCTGCGCGGGGAGAAGCACCTCTACTGCTTGGGGCAGTAGGCCGCCAGGGCGGCACGCTCCTGGTTCAGGAAGCCGCTGCTTGGGGTACAGTAGTTCTGGCGGCCATGGGAGAGCACACGAGCCGTGGTCGTTGTCCGTACCTGGGACCAGAGGGCGTCTCGCCTGCTGGCCAGGCTGGTGGTGGCCCCGGTGTGGTCGTCGTGCCGTTGTCGTTCCCCCCTTCTCAAGGAAGGGGGGCCGGGGGGTAGGGCGCCGTCGCCGTTCCGTGCCTGCGGCTGGCCTGAGCCGCGCCGTCGTCGTTGCCGAGCGCGCGTAGCGCGTCGGCCCGCAGGGCCGCCTGGTGCGGTGTCCCTCGTGACTGTAGGTGTACCGTCGCCCCTTCGGGGCTGACGACCGCCACAGCCCCGTCAGGGGCGAGCGATGGCTAACCGTGGGCGAAGCCCACGGAACACAGCGCCCCTTGTCCCCAAGCCCCGAAGGGGCGACAGAGGATGCCGAGGTTCCCGA
>VGFB01000815.1 GCA_016869015.1 Armatimonadota bacterium | reverse complement strand
GACCTTCGGGTCGGTCCACTTCATCTTCCCCGCCACCAAGGCCGCCTTGTCCTCGGGGGTCATCGTCTGGAAGTAGGCCGAGTTGATGAACCAGTCGCTCCAGTACCCCTCCTTCTGGCCCACCGCAATGCCCGCCTTCCCGATCTTCTTCATCGCGTCACACGCCGCCAGGAAGTCCTTCCACGTCGTCGGCGGACGCTCTGGGTCCAGCCCGGCCTGCTTCAGCAGCGCCTTGTTGTAGTACCACACCAGGCCCTGCCGGGCGATCGGGACCGCCCACGGCGTGCCGTCGGGGTCGTAGCCCTCGCACGTCACTTCCCAGCCAACGAGCTTCTTCCGGAACTCGGGCGTCACATAGTCGGTCAGCGGCGTGAGGCTGCCCGTGTTGTCCATGATGCGGCTGCCCTGGTGCAGCATCACCACATCCGGGCCGCGCTCGGGGGACGCCGCCGCGGCCGCCGCCTTGAAGATCTCATAGTACTCCGTGTGCGATTGGGCCACGTGCTTGATCTTCACGTTGGGGCTGGCCCGCTCGAACTCCCGATCGATCTCCGTGAGCCACAGCCCGACGCCCTTCGACGGATCGGCCGCGTGCCAGTCCCACACGGTCAGCGTCACCGGTTCGCTCCCGATCTTCGGGGCTTCGGTCTTCGTCTCCGCCGGCGGGGCCTTCGGGCAGCCGACGACGGCCGGCACGGCCGCCAGGCACACCAGAGCGAAAGCGGTACGCTTCATGAGACGCTCCTATGGGGACTGCGGCTTCTCTCGCACGAAGCTGACCGCGAACCCGTCGCCGGGCTCGATCTGCACGATGGTCGTCTGCAGGTTCGGGTCGGCGTCGAGCAGCTCGAAGTACTTCGACATCGCCTCGCGCGCGGAGAGGGCGTTGTGCGCGGCGATCACCGCTCCGGGACGCAACTTCGGCCTCACCAGCTCGTAGTAGCGCCAGTAGTCTTCCTTCAGGGCATCGATGAAGACGAAGTCGAAGGTCCCTTCCAGCCGCGGGAGGACCTCCAGCGCATCGCCGACGGTACAGGTCACCGTCCGGTCGAGCTTCGCTTCGGCGAGGTTCGCCTTGGCCATGGCCGAGGTCTCGGGGACGATCTCCACCGTCTCCAGCTTCCCGCTCGTCTTCTCCAACCCCAGGCCGATCCAGATCGCCGAGTAGCCGTTGGAGGTGCCGATCTCCAGGGCGCGCTTCCGCCCGGTCATCTCCACCAGCATCCGCAAGAAGCGCCCATGCTCTCGAGGCACGTTCAGGTACTGACCCCGCGTCGGCTCCAGCCGCCGCAGGATCGGGTCGACCTCCTGCAGACGCGCATCCATCGCCGGCTCGGCGTGCGCAAGACCGATCGCCATGGCCAGCAGGCATACGGCCGCCATCTTCCGCATCGTTGCGCTCACCCTTCTGCTGTGATTACTGCGCCCGGGTCGCCCTCACCACTCCTCCCTCACCTTCACGATCACCTTCCGCAGGGCACCGTGTCCCGCCAGGGGCGCGTGTGCGTCGCGGGGGAAGAAGATGGCGCAGGTCCCCGGCGCCAGCTCGAACCACGCCTCCGGCGCGTCATCGGGCAGCTCGACATCCTTCCCCGCATCGTACCCGACGAAGCGGAAGCGACATTCATCGAGGCACTTCCACCCGATCACATCCGTCCCGACCACCGCGATCTGGATGTCGATGTACTTCCGGTGCGCCTCCAGCCGCGCTCCCTGCCGACCTCGGCCCTGCCCGGGGTCGACATTCGCGTAGAGCCGCTCCCCGTCGATCTCCTGCCGCCCCGGCGGCAGCGCGGACAGGTCGCGGCCCCGCAACCACTCCGCCGCCGCAGCGATCCCCGGGTGCAGCGGCGCGTACGCGGAGAGGTCCCCCAGACGGTCCAGGATCATCTGCGTGCCTCCCTCCGGTCAGTCCACCATCGCGATTCGCTCGATCTCCGCGGCTTCCACGGGGCTCTTCGCCCCCAGGCCGATCATGAACTGCTTCAGCTTCGGCCCGAACTCCTGCTTCAGCGTCTTGACCGCCTCGGCGCCCTCAACCCAGGCCAGGATGACCTTCTTCCCCGCCTCGACGGTCTTGTGATAGAGCGGCCACCAGCGCGCATGCTCCATTGGCTCGACGCCTGCCCCGGGGGTCCACTGGAGCATGGTGAGGCGCGGGACGGACAGCAGGTGATCGTGGTGCGCGATGGCCCCGGGGCCGTCCCAGTGGAACATCGAGTACCCGACCCGCTCGGTCATCTCCGTGAGCACCGGAACCATGAACTCGCCGAACAGTCCCGGCCCGATCATCGCGGCGAAGTCGCATTGGAGCTTCACCATCCGCCCCGGCGCCCAGGCCCAGAAGTGCGAACCGCCGACCTCGTCCCGCATGAGGTCGTACAGGATGTCGTAGTAGTGGAAGTAGCGGTCGGTGATCTGCCGCAGGCAGCTTCTCACCCACGCGGGCCGCTCGAGGAGGTCGACCAGCAGCTTCTCGGTGCCACGCATCGCCGCGAGCGTGTCGAGCCCCTCGATGAGGTCGGGGAACTGCAGCAGCAGCTTCCCCTCCCCGAAGCGCAGCATCTCGCCGGTCAGCCGCAGCGTGAACTGCCAATACACGTTGTCCGGGTCGAACTCGAACCGCGCCTCCTCGGGCTCCTCGAAGCACGGCTCGCACCACGTCGTCCCCGGCATCTCGACGCCTCGGCAGCCCAGGTACAGCGCCAGGCAGTTCGGCGCGAGGTCCGGCGCGACATACGGCACGGCCTCCGCCAGGAAGTGCGTCCCTACGCAAGCGCGCTGCGCGAGGTTCACCCGATACTCGAAGTCCGCCATCGAGTACTGGCCCATCCAGCCGGGCGGCTCGGGTAGCGCCGGGATCTCCTCGATGGGCGTCTCCCTCGGGGCCCGAATCTGCAGCGCCGGCCGCCCGAGATCCCCGCCGTTCCACCACGTCGTCAGCCTCCCTCGCACCTCGTCCATGTCTTCGCGATAGAGCAGTCCGGCCATGTCATGCCTCGAATCGGTCGTTCGTAGGCTCTCAGTCCATTCGAGAGCTTCTCTGTCCCCGTCGCGACGCCCTGCCCTCGCTGGTGGGCCTGTGGGCGGTGAGGCGGTGATTCGGGCCGCCACCTTGCACCTTGACGAAGACGGTTTTCTGCCGTATTACTTGCGATAGTGAGGGAAGGGAGTGGGGCGTAGATG
>VGFB01000814.1 GCA_016869015.1 Armatimonadota bacterium | reverse complement strand
GATGCCGCGCTCGATGATGTCCGCGGCCAGTTCGGGCGGCGTCTGCTCGAGGATCTGCTTGACCGAGGCGACGATCTGAGAGACGCCCTCCTGCATCGCCTCGCGGACCTCGATGGAGCTGACCTTCACCACCTTCGGCAGCCCGGAGACGATGTCCCGCCCCTTGACGTCCATCTCCTGCTCGGCGTCGATGGGCACGGCCGACCCGATCTCAATCTTGATGGCCTCGGCCGTCGGCTCGCCCACATCGAGGTTGTACGTGCGGCGCACGTGGCGCACGATCGCCTCGTCGAGCTTGTTGCCTCCCACGCGCAGCGAGTCGCTGATCACAATGCCGCCCAGGCTGATGACGGCGATGTCGGTGGTGCCGCCCCCCACGTCGACGACCATGTTGCCGCCCGGGAGGTCAATGGGTAAGCCGGCCCCGATGGCGGCGGCCATGGGTTCTTCGATGGGGATCGCCTTGCGCGCGCCGGCCGCGCGCGCGGCGTCGAGAGCGGCGCGCTTCTCCACGTTCGTCGCGCCCGAGGGGATGCAGACGACCACCACCGGCTTGAAGACCTTCCCCCACTTCCCGCAGGCCTTGCGGATCAGGTAGAAGAGCATCTCCTTGGTGATGGAGTAGTCGGCGATCACGCCATCGCGCAAGGGCCGCTTGGCCACGATGCTGCCCGGCGTGCGACCGAGCATCAGCCGCGCCTCCTCGCCGACGGCCATCACGCGCTTGGTCCGCGTGTCGACGGCCACGACCGACGGCTCGCGCAGGATGATGCCGCGACCCCGCGCGTACACCACGATGTTCGCGGTGCCCAGATCGATCCCGAGGTCATCAACAAAGCGCCACATGCGGTGTCCTCGCAACGGCAGTTCGGAGTGCGTCGTCCGTAGCGAACGGGCGGGCGATCCGGGGCCTACAGCTCTGAGTTCGCTGCGGGGCGGGGAATCCCTTGAGGCGAGGAGGGCGAGCCGACGAGCGCCTCGCTGTCTCGCGCCGACAGCTCACGGCCGCTTGCGGCCGACCGTGAGACGGTTGGTGGCGCGGACGAGGGCGGTACGCGCCCGTTCCTCGTCGACCTCTTGGCGCCCGCCCGGCCGGCGGAGCCGGGCGAGTCGCTCGCGGGCGCGCGCTTCGGCCGCCTCGGCCCGGGCAAGGTCGATCTCGCCCGCGGCTTCCGCGGCGTCGGCGAGGACAGTCGCCACGTTGCCGGAGACCGCGAGGAAGCCTCCGGCCACGGCGAGAGCCTCCTGCTTACCGTCAGGATCGGTCAGCACGAGTTCGCCCGCCTTGAGCTCAGCGGCGAGCGGCGCGTGGTGCGCCATGATCCCCAGGTAGCCGTCGAAGGCCGGGGCGACCAGCGAGGTGACCTCTCGCTCGAGGACGACTCGCTCCGGCGTCGCGATCTGGATGGTGAAGGCGTTGGCCATGCGCTGTCCTACGTGGTGGTTCGGGCACCGCTCTCCGGCTTGCGGGCCGACCCTACCCCTCCCGAAGCTTCCGGGCCTTCTCCAGCGCCCCGTCGATGGTGCCGACGAGGTGGAAGGCGGCCTCCGGCAGCGCGTCGTGCTTCCCCTCGAGGATCTCCTCGAAGCTGCGCAGGGTGTCGCCGACCTCGACGTACTGCCCCGGCAGGTTCGTGAAGACCTCTGCCACGAAGAAGGGCTGGCTGAGGAACATCTGCAGACGGCGCGCGCGCCCCACGACCTGTTTGTCCTCGTCGGATAGCTCGTCCATGCCCAGGATCGCGATGATGTCGCGCAGGTCGCGGTAGCGCTGCAGGGTGCGCTGAACCTCCCGGGCGATGCCGTAGTGCTTCTCGCCGACCACGGCCGGGTCCAGTAGCGTCGACGTGGAGGCCAGCGGGTCGACGGCCGGATATACCGCCTGCTCGAACAGCTCGCGGGACAGATGGACGGCGGCGTCCAGATGCGCGAAGGTCGTGGCCGGCGCGGGATCCGTGTAGTCGTCAGCGGGCACGTATACGGCCTGGATCGACGTGACGGAGCCGCGCTCGGTGGACGCAATCCGCTCCTGCATCTCGCCCATCTCGGTAGCCAGAGTGGGCTGATACCCGACCGCGGAGGGCATGCGGCCGAGCAGCGCGGAGACCTCGGAACCGGCCTGAGTGAAGCGGAAGATGTTGTCGATGAACAGCAGCACATCCTGGCCCTCGTGGTCGCGGAAGTACTCCGCCATCGTGAGGGCGCTGAGCCCGACGCGCAGGCGCGCGCCGGGCGGCTCGTTCATCTGTCCGAACACCAGGACCGTCTGGGCCAGGACGCCCGATTCCTGCATCTCGAGGTACAGGTCGTTGCCCTCGCGGGTGCGCTCGCCGACGCCGCCGAACACCGAGACGCCCGAGTGCTCCTCGGCGACGTTGCGGATCAGCTCCTGGATCAGAACCGTCTTCCCGACGCCCGCGCCGCCGAACAGGCCGATCTTGCCGCCCTTGGGGAACGGGCAGAGCAGATCGACGACCTTCAGCCCCGTGACGAACTGCTCGCGAACGACGGACTGCTCGGCGAAGGGCGGCGGCGGCCGACGGATCGGCCAGCGCTCGCCCCCGGGGGCGGGCATGTTGTCGATCGGCTCGCCCAGCAGGTTGAACAGCCGCCCCAGCGACCCTCGCCCGACAGGCACCGTGATCGGCTGGCCGGTGTCCACGGCCGGATCGCCGCGAACCAGCCCGTCCGTCGAGGCCATGGCGACGCAGCGGACCAGGCTGTCGCCCAGATGCTGCGCGGCCTCGACCACCAGGTTCACCCGGCGTTGGGGGGCCTCGATCTTGATGTCGATCGCGTTGTAGAGCTCCGGCAGCTGATCGGCCGGGAACTCGATGTCCACAACCGGCCCGGTTACCTGGGCCACCTTGCCCTGCGCCATTCGGTGGGTCTCCTGGTCTCGAGTCTTGGGTCTCGGGTCTCGGGTCTCGGGTCTAAGGTCTAGGGTCTAGGGTCTCGGGTCTAAGGTCTAGGGTCTCGGGTCTAGGGTCTCGGGTCTCGGGTCTAGGGTCTCGGGTCTCGGGTCTCGGGGCTCGGGTCTCGGGTCTCGGGTCTCGGGTCTAGGGTCTCGGGTCTCGGGTCTAGGGTCTCGGGTCTCGGGTCTAGGGTCTCGGGTCTCGGGTCTCGGGTCTCGGGTCTAAGGTCTCGGGTCTCGGGTCTCGGGTCTAAGGTCTCGGGTCTCGGGTCTC
>VGFB01000813.1 GCA_016869015.1 Armatimonadota bacterium | reverse complement strand
CAGAGGACGCGCACCCATCCGGTGACGGGGCGACAGTCCATCTTCCAGTTCGAGCGCCCCGGGCACCACTGCGGCAACATCACCGGCTGCCCGAACCTCCTGGCCTTCCGCTCGGGGTCGATGGCCTACTACGACCTGATCGGCGACTTCGGCGTGACGCACCTGTCGGGTCAGCGCCCGGGCTGCTGGGTCAACATGATCCCCTGCAACTGCCTGCTGGTCGCCCCGGAGGCCAGCTCCGGATGCGTCTGTGCCTACTCGATCCACTGCACCACGGTCTTCACGCCGCGCACCGAGAGCAAGTCCTGGGGCATCTTCGGCTCGCCCGGCGACGTGCTGCCCGTCCGCCATCTTGCGATCAACCTCGGCGCGCCGGGGGACCGCCGCGGCACGGACGGCGAGCTGTGGCTGAGTTACCCGCGTCCCGGCGGGCGGATGCGGCTCGACTACAACCTGGCCGTCACCAACGTCCCCGGCGGGGGTTTCTTCAGCCGGGCCCCGGAGCACGCCCCGGTTGAGGGCTCGGACGATCCATGGCTGTTCGCCTCGGGCAGCCGAGGGGTGTCCCAGTGCAAGCTGCCCCTCGTCCGCGAGGATGATGGGGCGGCGGTGTACACGGTGCGACTCGGGTTTGCCGAGACGGAGAGCGCAAAGCCCGGCGAGCGGGTGTTCGACATCAAGCTCCAAGGCAACGTCGTCGCGAAGGACTTCGACATCGCCCAGGCCGCCGGCGGGCCGCAGCGCGCCGTCTTCCAGGAGTTCCCCGAGATCACCGTCGACAAGGACCTGTTGCTCGAGCTCGTGCCCAAGGGGAAGGAGCTGCCGCAGGCCCCGCTGCTGAACACGATCCAGGTGCAGCGCACGCGCGTCCTGAGCGTGGGGCTGTCGGCGCCGTCGTTCTTGCTCGGAGACCTCGACCCGGAGGGCTCGGGCGACATCCGGATCGCCAACTCCCGCGAGGCACCCTTCGAGGGCACGCTGCAGCTCACGGCGCCGCCCGGCATGGCCGTCGCGCCGACGGAGACCGCGGTGAAGCTCGGGGTCGACGAGTCCGTCACGGTGCCAGTGAAGCTCTCCGTGGCTCAGAAGGGCGAACCGGCGGAGCTGAAACTCGACGTGAAGCTGCTGCGGGCCGACGGGACCGTCGAGAACCAGCGCACAGGCCCGGTCCGCTACCTGGGGCCGCGCGGCCGGGTCCTGCTAACCCCCACCGAGGATGCGCACATCTGCGGCGGGTCGCCCGCGCAGAACTTCGGCCTCGTCGCTACGCTGCTGGTGGACGGCGGGAACCAGGCGATGGGTGATGAGAGCTACTACATCGGCTGCCTCAAGTTCCTGGTGGACATCCCCGGCAAGTCGGCGTCGGTGAAGCTCCGGATGCGCACGACGGCTGCGGCGGCCAGCGAGAGCTTCGACTCCGGCGCCATCCACGTCGCCGACGAGCCGTGGGAGGAAGCCAGGATCACTTACGACGGGCGTGTGCAGACCGGCGAGCAGGTCGGCACGCTGGGGAAGGTCGGCAACGACGTGTGGGAGGAGCGGGAGCTGAGCGTGCAGCTCGAGGGCAAGCGCGAACTCACGCTGCTGATCATTCCCACCAGCACCGACGGCGCGAGCTACCACTCGCGCGAGGGGCAGTACCCGCCGGAGCTCGTGATCGAGTACGAACCGAAGTAGCGCTGTCGGAGGTCCCGCCAGACGTGCGCGACTGCGGAGCGAGGGCTTCCCCGGGCCTGCGACGTCGCAGGCTCAGTGCACGCCGGGAGCCTGGTCGTGCGTCGGCCCGGCCGGCTTCTCGGGACCGAGATCGAACGTGATGAAGCGGTCGAAGAGGGGCGTCTTGCGGACCTCGCGGATGGTGAAGTGCCCCTCCTGGCCGGCATCGCGGACCTCGACCAGCCCGAAATCCTCCAAGGGGCGGAGAAGGCGAGCCCTCACGACGCGGCCGGGCCGGACGGCCGGAGGGAGGTCCCCCAACAGCGGGAGGAGCGGCTCCGGCACGACCAGTTCGCTCAGACGGTCCTCCCGGCGCCACGTGTCGCCGAACGCGTGCACGTAGAAGAGCCCCACGCCGACCAGGTGCTGGAAGTCGGACTCAACCGCCAGCCAGTCGATATAGGCCAGGTTGAGTTCGCGGAAGAACGTCCGGAAGAGCAGTGCGTACAGCTCGCCTGCCCGTCCGTCCTCGAGCAGTTGGCGCCCCTTCTTCGTGATGCGGATCGTGTTGCGGCGCCGCGCGATGAGCCGGCTGAGGGTCAGGACGATCCGCATGTAGTGGATGTCCCCGACGTCCTCTTCGTTCAGACCAGGTCGGCGGTCGCGCCCGCGATAGGCCTCCATGTGCTCCACCAACCGGGGACAGCGCAACACCGCCGTTTCGGCGAACTGGCGGTTCAGATTGCCCTTCGGCGTGGCCCTCGTCTCGCCCCCTTCCGCCTCCAGGGCTTGCAGGATCGCCCGGGCGGCCTCGAAGTAGCGCGTCTTGCCCACCTCGTCAAGTGATAGCGCACGGTTCAGGCGGATCGCCGGCCGCTCGCCCTCCCAGTCCGTGACCAGCCGCCGAAGGTCCTGCCGAGACACGCCGACGCCCACAACAGCCTGCTCGTCGTTGCGGACGATGGCGGGCCCGTCGTCAGGTGACGGGTGGTCCTGTCCCAGCCCGGCCGCCACCATGAAGTCCGCCAGCCGCTCGCAGAGCTCCGTTGCCACGAGACGGGCCATCGCATTCGCCCCGCCGTCTGCCACGGCGGCCGCCAGTTGGGCTAACGACGCGAGATCGGCCAGACTGAGGTCAAGGGCAAACCCGTCGGAGACGGGCCTCGCTCGCCACAGCAGCTCCATCGGCCCGCCGCGCGCGACGGCCTCACCCAGCAACAGGGCGTGCTCGTCCGCCGTCAGCACGAACCCGAAGTGCCCTCCAGCGTTCAGCGGGTCGCGGCTGTCCATCACAGTCACCTGCCTTCCATCCGGTGCTCAGCCGTCTCCGAGGGCCCACTTCAGCATCGCGTAATACAGCGTCAGTTGGATGTCCAGGATCTGCTCGAGGGAGACGCGGCACGACTTCTCATCGGCGAGGCCGTGGGGGCACTCGAACGTGAACGCGGTCGCGCCGCAGATGTGGTGGAGCGCGCTGGTGAGGTTGAAGGGCGCGGGCGGGTCGCCCTGCTCAGCCTCGACGCCCGGCAGCCCA
>VGFB01000812.1 GCA_016869015.1 Armatimonadota bacterium | reverse complement strand
CGGCTGCGGGTGGGTAACGCCGCCTCAGGACGTCGAGGCGCTGGCCGAGGCCGTGTTGGCCGCCAAGGGCGACCGGAGTCGCCTTGAGCAGATGAGCCGGAAGGGGCGTGAGTTCCTGGAGAACCGCTACAGCAAGCAGGTCGTTCTGGCCCAGTACGATGCAGCGTTCGCGCGCTTGATTCAGGCCCGTAGGTGACCGGAGCCCAACTGATGCCATCGCACAGGGAGCCGGGCGGGGAGCCGGCAGCGGCCGCCAAGGGATGCCGGACAGCCACGCCGGCGGATCTGCCGGCCATCGCGGTCGTTCATCGGGCCGCCTTTCCGGACTTCTTCACGACCGAGCTCGGTCCGTCGTTTCTGCGGGCCTACTACCGGGCCGTGCTGGAGTACGCGGGCGGGGTTCTGGTCGTGCATGAGGCGGACGGGGCGGTGTCAGGCTTCGCCGCCGGATTCTGTGCCCCGGAGGGCTTCTACCAGGAGTTGCGGGGACGGAAGCTGCAGTTGGCGGCCGCCCTGCTCCCGACCGTGCTGCGCCGTCCACGGATGCTCAGGCGAATCGTGCACAACTTCCGTCGCGGCGCCGGGGACGAACCTGTCGGCCCGAGCGACAGCTCCGAGCTCAGCTCGATCGCCGTCGCGCCGGCACAGGGCGGCCGGGGCATCGGCCGAGCGCTGATCGAGGAGTTCGTCCGGCGGTCCGGCGAGGGAGGGGCGCGGTACGTGTACCTGACCACCGACGCGGACGCCAACGAGCCGGTCATTGGCTTCTACGAGGCGGTGGGGTTCACGGTGCATCACACTTTCGAGGGCTACGCCGGCCGCCGGATGCACGAGTTCCGACGTGAGGGCCGATAGGGGCGGCGGACGCCGTCCGAGGAGGGCAGACGCCTCATGAGCGCCCAGTGTCGCGCGATCGTGTTGGGGCTGGACGGGGCCCCGCACGGCCTCGTTGAGCGCTACATCGCCGATGGCACCATGCCCTTCCTCGCCGAGCTGGCCGAGGCGGGCGCCTGGGGCTGCCTGCGGTCCAGCGTGCCTCCGGTGACGCCAGTGGCCTGGACGTCGATGTTCAGCGGGGTGAACCCCGGAAAGCACGGGATCTTCGGTTGGCAGAACCTCGACCCGCGCAATCGCTACGCCACGGTGCCTGTGCACGGCGGCCTGTGTCGGGCCCCGCGCGTGTGGGACTACTTCGCCGCCCGCGACCTGCGCAGCGGGCTCGTCGGGGTGCCGTGCACCTACCCGCCCGATTCGGACCGTCCGGGCTTCACGCTGCCGGGCATGGACGCCCCCGGCTGGGAGGAGTCCTCCGTTCGGCCCGCACACCTGCTGCAGCCCATCATTGCCGCTCACGGCGCGATGCCCTATCCCCTCGGCGCCGACTGGGTGCCGCTCCGGCGGGGTGCGTGGCACCTGGACGCCGACCAGGCCCGGGGCTACGTAGACCGGATGCTGGCGGTGACCCGGACGGCGATGGAAGCCTGCCCGGTGGATGTGCTCTTCCTGGTCTTCGGCTGTACAGACCATGTGGGGCACTTCTTCTCGGCCGGGGCCGATCACCCCGGCTCGGCGGGGGACCAAGCCCTGCGCTGGACCTTCGCGGCCGCCGATGCCGGCTGCCGACGAGCCGTGGAACTGTGGGGGCAGGACGGCGACGTGCTGGTGGTCTCCGACCACGGCATGGCCGAGCTTCGGCGCTTCCTGAACCTGTCCCAGTGGTTGCAGCAGAACGGGTACACGAAGCTCCGTTCCGGCGTGGTGGAGTGGCTGAAGACACTGGCGAGACTCACGCTCAACGAGCGGACCCGTAAGTGGGTGAAGCGCCTGCAGCGGCGGACTCTGAACGCCGCCGACCCGACGGCGATCAACCCCGCCGCGGCGCAGGCGTTCCTGTGGGGCGCCCCCTTCCCGTTCATCCAGCTGAACGTGGCCGGCCGGGAGCCAAGAGGCATCATTGCGCGCAACGGCGAGTTCGAGGAACTGCAGGCCTCCCTCAAAGCCGCCCTGGAGGGCATTCGGGACCCGCAGACCGATCAGGCGGTGTTCCGCCGGGTGTTCCTCGGTGACGAGCTGTTCAGCGGCCCCTTCCACGCTGCACAGGGGCCGGACCTGGCGGTGGAGCTGGAGCACGGGTACGGCCATATCCCGAGCCTGAATGCGGCGGGCCCCATGGCTCCTCCGTTCCTGGGTGACCCGCCCCGCAGCGCCCGGGAGGGGGGGCACACGCGCGAGGGCGTCTACTTCGCGGCCGGGCCGAGGGTGGCGCCTCGCGGCGCGGACGCCATGCTGGAGATCCACGATGTGGCGGCCATCCTCCTGACCCTCCTCGGCATCGAGGTGCCGGAGAGCTTCGACGGCCGGGCGCCGGAGTGGGTCCGTGCGGTCGACGACCCGACGAAGGTGGCCCTTGGGACGGAGTCGGCGGGGACGGAGGAGGCCTACGGCACAGAGGACGTCGCCGTGGTGGAGGACCGTCTGCGCCAGCTAGGCTATCTGTAGCAGGGCGGTCCGGCGGCCGGCGCGCCCCCCGGCCGGGCGGCGGGCGCCGGCGGGGCGCTGCTGCTTGCTCCCCAACACTGGAATCCGCGGCCCGTTGAGGAAGGACCGGACGCAACCCGCGAGGAAAGGCTCTGGTTCTGAGGCGCACGGGATCGTGGCCCGCAGGGCGCGTGGTTCGGCGCCGTCTGCGGGCGTCGGGACCCGGCGTGCGTGTGGGCCCAGCCGATATGCCGCGATCGCGCGGAACGGCGTGCTGACCGTGAGCCCGCCCATTGGGGGATCCTCCCTTGAAGCCTGAGCCATCAGCAGTATTCGCCGGCGTCGACGATGAGAACAGCCTGAGTCTCACCCCGTACGTTGAGGCGGTGTCGAGGCACCGGCGTTGGCTGCTGATCGGCTTCGGGGCCGGCGTCCTGGGCGCCATCGTGTACCTCCTCATTGCCCGACCGCTCTACGAGGCTCAGACAACGCTGGTCGTGAAGGAGGAGTCGGCCGCCCCGACGCTTCCGTCGGCGGCGAGCGCCATGTCGGCCCTGGTGGGCGCCGGCAGCACTGGCAACCTGGGGACTGAGGTCGAGATCCTGGAGAGCAGCAGTCGACTCGCCCACACGACGCGGTTCGTGGCCTGCCAGCAGATCGTCGAGGCCATTACGGGGCGGCCGGTGGAGCTGATCGGGGCCCTCACCGTGGGGGTGCCGACG
>VGFB01000811.1 GCA_016869015.1 Armatimonadota bacterium | reverse complement strand
CATGATCCACTCCTTCCGGTGGGGCAACCCGGCCATCGTCGTTGTGTCCGACGTGCCGCCCGGGACCTACGCCGTGTACGTCTACGTGTGGGAGGACAACGACTCGGAGAGCCTGGCATTCAGCCTTGAAGGCCAGGTTGTGCAGAGGCGGCACGCCTCGGGCGAGAAAGGTGAGTGGCACCGACTGGGGCCGTGGGTGGCCGATGTTCCTGACGGCGCCATTGAGATCACGGCGACCGGCGGCGCCGCCAACCTATCGGGCGTCGAGGTGTGGAGGAGAGTGCCGTAGTGGCCACCCGGTGAGCGCACCCGAGCGTAGGAAGCACGGTCGCTGTACCGGCGCAAGAGGAGGAATCACCGCGCGGAATCCCCGACTCACGTACCTGCACGCACTACCGTTCAGCATCCTCGCGCCACTGCAACGGCTGGGGGGCGTGCGAGGAGGGGGTGTTGCGGCAGGACCATCCGGACAGACTCATCGTCCTGCCTTGCCGGCCCGAGAGCGTGCCGGTGGACTTCGCTCTCTACAGTCCCCACGCCGGCCGGGTGGAGGTGCGTTGCCGGCCGGCGCAAGATGTGGAGGTCGCGATGGAGTTCCCTGGCCCCGTAAGCAGCCCGGCGGGCGTTCCGGCCAAGGTGTGACGGGGAGTGACCGCCCTGAGAGAGCCCTTTCGACCGGTACACGACCTCGCCCCGGGTAGGCATCGCCGTTTCGGGCCCGTGACCGGAGTCACTGGACCCGGACCGCATCATGGAGGTGCTGTCGTGAGCCGCTCCCTTGTGGCTGTTCTGATCCTGGTGTCTGCGAGGGCGACCATGGGCGACAATGACAGGCTGCCGGATGGCACGCGGTTTGCGTCCTGGGAAGCGCCGGCGCAGTGGAGCCGGACGTACCACGTGGCGCAGAATCACCCGGCAGCGGACGATGCGAACCCCGGGACGGCGGAGCGGCCGTGGCTCACCATCGGCCGGGCCGCGGCAGTGCTCCGGCCCGGTGAGCGAGTAACCATCCATGCGGGGGTCTACCGGGAGTGGGTGAAGCCGGCCCGGGGTGGCGAGGCGCCTGACCGCATGGTTGGCTACGAGGCCGCGCCGGGGGAGGACGTGGTGCTGAAGGGCTCCGACCTGTGGACTCCGCAGTGGGAGCCGACGCAGGAGTTCGCTCCGCCGGGCGGGGCACAGACGTGGTGCGCCCAACTTGGGGGGAGCATGTTCGCCGGCGCGAACCCGTTCTGCCTGCAGAACTTCACCTTCCAGCCGGACCCGCAGTGGAAGCAGGAGCCGGGGTTCGACCTGCGACGGGGACAGCTGTTCCGCGACGGCGAGCCCCTGACCCAGGTGGGTGACTACGAGCAGCTTGGCGCCACACAGAACGCCTTCTGGGTGGCAGAGAACGGCGGGGCGTTACACGTGCGTCTGGCGGAGGACGAGGCGCCGGAGGGGAAGACCTTCGAGATCACCACGCGGGAGCAGGTGTTCGCGCCGACGCTGCGCGGGCTGAGCTACATCCGGCTGAGCGGGCTGAGGGTGCTGCACGCCGGCAATGGGATCCCCATCCCGCCGCCACAGCGCGGCGCCATCAGCGCCACCCAGGGCACCCACTGGATCATCGAGGACTGCGAGGTCGGCCACGCGAACACGATCGGGATCGATCTGGGCGGCCAGTGGTGGACGTTCCGGGGGAAGGGCGTTCAGGGGTGGCACATCGTGCGGCGCTGCAACGTGCATCACTGCGGCATCGCGGGCCTCTGCGCGTGGCACAACGTGTCGAACCAGAGCCTGTTGATCGAGGACAACCTGATCGCCGACAACGGCCTGCTCCCATGCACAAACCACTTCGAGACCGGGGGCATCAAGATCCACTTCCCAGTGAACAGCCTGATCCGGCGGAACGTGTTCCTGCGCAACCGGCACTCGGCGGCCTTGTGGCTGGATGGGTTCAGCACGAACGTGCGGATCACGCAGAACGTGTTCGCAGACACCAGTGCGTCGCCCTTCGGGTCGGTCTTCCTGGAGATCACCAACGGCCCGAACCTGGTGGACAACAACCTGATCGTCGGCTCGCAGTCCAACGGGCTGTACGAGCACGACGCGGCGCGCATGGTCGTCGCGCAGAACCTCATCGCCAACGGGACGGGTTCCGCGGTGCAGCTGAGCCTCGGCGCTCCCGACCGCAAGATTGACGACGCCCATCCTGAGGACGACCACCGGGTGTGGGGCAACGTGCTGCTGGGCTTCGAGCGGTATATCGTCCTGCCCACGGACACAAGCCAATCCGAAGGCAATGTACTGGGTGGCGTGACGGGGAACGCCGCGGACCTGTTCCACAGCGGGCAGACGGTTGCAGGTGACCTGTCCGCGTGGCAGGCCGCGGGGCATGACCTCAGGGCTGTGGCGTTGCCGCTGCAGGTGAGCTTCGACGCGGAGACGCTGGAGCTGCGTGTCACCGGACCTGCGGGAGCGAGCCTCCCCCAGGTTGGCTACCCCGAGGGCTTTCTGCCCGAGCTGCCCTCGCAGGAGAAGCTCCTGGCGAGCTTCGGGTTGCCGCGGGTACAGGGGCTAACGCTGAGCGGCAGGCTGGTTCCGCTGCCGGAGCTGCTGGAGGCCGACCTGCTGGGCAAGCCGCGTGATGGAGGGAGCCTGCAGGCGGGGTGCCTGGTGGACCTCCCGCTGGATGGGACGGCAGTGAGGGTGGACCCGAGGAGGAGGCGGTAGGGTGGGATGGCAATGAGAGCTCGGGGGACACGATACGCGCACGTCAGCAACCGAGCATGGCGTCACCGCCCCCGTGCCGGCGCTGCCAGGGCGCGTTGCCGGCCCGTTGGAGGGGATGGAGCACTGACGTTGGAGGAGATCGAGCGCGGTCTGTCGACCCATCCCTCGGGATGCTGGCCTCCCCCTCGAAGGGCGGATTCCGCGGCCACCCACCACCGGAAAGCCGAGTGACCGAGACCATGACAGCGCACGCTGCGATGGTACTGCTCGCGACTCTCGCCCCCTCCCTGCGGAGCGCGCAGACGTTGGTGTTGGATCGTTCGGTCTACCGGGCGGGTGAGCCGATCCGGGTCGTATGGTCCGGCTCGGGCAGCCCGGATTGCAGGATCGCCTTCTACGGCGCGAACGCCCCGCCCGGGCAGCACCCTCCGGCTCTCTGGACCGAAGCCGCCGCGCCATTCGGAGGCGTCACGTTCACCACGCCCCTC
>VGFB01000810.1 GCA_016869015.1 Armatimonadota bacterium | reverse complement strand
CGGCGGCCGGAGCGGCAGCGGGCCGCCGGCCCTGGCGGGCGGCGGGCCGCTGAGCGGCCGGCGGGGGCGACGGAAGGCCGGGTCCTCCGAGTTCGGCGGCGGGAACTCCGCGGTCGGCAGCCCCTTCGGCCAGTGGGGCGAGAGGCTCAGGATCTCGCCCGTGCGGTCGCGGACCAGCAGGATGACCGCGCCTCGGGCCCGCTCGCCGTAGATGAACCCCAGGGCGCGCTCGAAACGCTGCCAGTGCTGACGGTCGTAGGGCACGCTGAGGTGCTGTCCGGCGCGATCGAGGATCTCCCGGTCAATGGCCTGCAGGCTGATGCGCGACATGGCCATCCAGGCCCATGCGGCGAAGCCCGCCAGCACCAGGCCCGAGAGGGCGGCGGAGAGGAGCGCGATGCGGAGGCCGAAGGAGCGGGGCTTCATGGCACCAGTCGCCCGTCAGACGGCGCGGAAACGGTAGCCGACGCCGCGGACCGTCTCGATGAGCTGTCGCCCCCCATCGGGGTCGATCTTCTTGCGCAGCCGCTGGATGTAGACGTCCACGAGATTGCTGGTGGGATCGAAGTCATAGCCCCAGACGTGCTCCAGAATCTGGGTCCGCGGGAAGACGCGTCCGGGCGCGCGCATCAGGTAGGCCAGTAGGCTGAACTCCCGCGCGGTCAGGTCGACGGCTCCCGTCCCCAACGTGACCTCGCGGGTGATGAGGTTGACCGACAGGTCGGCCACCTGGAGGATGCTCAGCCGCTCACCCTCGGCCCGGCGCGTGACGGCGTGGATGCGCGCGATCAACTCCTCCACGTAGAAGGGCTTCGTCACGTAATCGTCGGCGCCGAGGTTCAGGCCCTCCAGCCGCTCGTCCAGCTCGGTGCGGGCCGTCAGCAGAATGACGGGCGTCGCATTGCCCTGCGCCCGCAGGTTCCGCAGGATGCTGAGACCGTCGCGGCCGGGCAGCATGATGTCCAGCACGATGGCGTCGTACTGCTGTGTGGTCGCGCTGAGGTAGGCCTCGTCACCATCGTGCGTCAGGTCCACGCCGAAGCCCTGCTCCTCGAGCGCCTGGCGGATGAAGCGCGCGATCCTCTTCTCGTCCTCGGCCACCAGGATCCGCATGCCGCGATGGTAGCAGAACTGCTTCCGGCCGACAAGCCGGCCGCCATTACAGTTCTGTCATCCTGGGGCCCGCCCTCCCGTCATCGACGGGGGGTAGCCTCGGACTGGCACACGACCCCGCGGGCTGCTGCCGAGCCCGCAATCAAGCCAGGAGGATGCTGAGATGAGAAGGACCGCATCGACGATGGCGCTGGCCGTTGCTCTCGTGATGTTGCCGACGCTCATGCTGTCAGCCGTTGCACAGCCGGGTCCGAACCCCGGCGGGCCCGGTCCCCTCGGACCAGGGGGACCCGGGATGATGGGACCTGGAGGGCAGGGCATGATGGGGCCTCACGGGCCGGGGTTCGGACCTCCTCCGCCGCCCACACCCACGCCGGTGGTGGTCTTGGGCGACGGGGTTGTGTACGTGGCCTGCGACGGGAAGCTGATGGCCTTCGAGGCGAAGACCCTCAAGAAGCTGGGCGAGGCGACCTACTGGGAACGCCCGGCGCGCCCGGAAGGGCCGCCGGCAGGGCGTCCGGCGGGGCCGGGCCAGTGAGGCCGGCACGCGGTCGCTCTGGGAGATGCGACGCCGCGGGGGCTCGAGCCGACCACCCGTCCGACTGGAGGACACATCAATGAGACCGCATGGTCTGAGCCGCAACCTCACCGTCGTGCTGCTGTTGGTCGGACTGCCGGGCCTGGGACTGCTCGTCGCGGGCTGCGGAGGCACCGACCTGACTGCCGCAAGCCTGCCTTCGAGCGACGCGCTGAGCGCGGAGAACGGCGTCCCTTCGCCCCCCCGGCCGGCGGGGCGAATCGTCGCCCTGACGGTCAGCGGCGACCAGCTGCAGTCCTTTGAACTGGCGCCGCCGGCCTTGCCCGGCCGGCCGCCCCTCCCCCACCTGACGGTCCTCGTCACCGCGGAGACCGTGTACCTCGCCGGGGAGCGGAAGATCGCCGCGAGCGACTTGAAGGTCGGCCTGGCGGTCGAGGTCCTGCCCGCGGGGCAAGCCGCGTCGGGCGCGGCGCCGGCGGGCGGATCAGTGACGGCTGCTGAGGTGCGCGTCCTGCCGCCGAGGGCCAGCGGCCGGATCACTCGCCTCCGGGTGGAAAGCGGCGTGCTGCGGGTCATCGTCCTGCAGCCCTTCGCGCCGCCCGACCAGCCGCCGCCGCCTTCCGTGGCGCTGCGGGTCACGGCCCAGACCGCCTATGCCGCCGGCGATCGGTCGGTGACGCCCGACACGCTGAAGGTCGGAATGCCTATCGACGCGATCCTGAAGGCGCCGATCAAGGAGGGTCAGGGCGTGGCGCTGGAGGTCCGGATTCTGCCGGCGCACCTGGCGGGCGTGATTCGGCGACTGGTCGGAGCCGATGGGGCGCTGAGTCTGATCGTGGTGCAGCCCTTCCCGTCGGCCGATGGCAGCCGGCCGCCGAACGTGGGGCTGCGGGTAACGGAGCGCACGCGGTTCACCGCAGGCGACCAGCCGATCGCTCCCACCGAGCTGCAGGCAGGCATGGCCATCCATGCCGTCTTGGCCGCTCCGCCCAAGGACGGCCGAGCGACGGCGCTGGAGGTCAGGGTGCTGCCCGACGCGCCGCCGCAGTAGCCGGCGAGCGCACGGTGATCCGGGGGGCCCGGCCACTCCGCCGGGCCCCCACCGTGCCGCACGCCGGGCGCGACAGGTGGGAGCAGTAGGAAGCGCGAACCTGCGCGTCATACGAGGCTGAGGACGCCCAGGCTCTGGGCTCACAGGAAGGGGAAAGAGACCATGCCGAAGCTGCCGATGGTCGGGACCGCATTGGTGTTGGCGCTGCTACTGCTGGTGATCGCTGCGTGGGACGTGACGGCTCAGCCGCAGGGGGGCCCGGCCCAGGGCGACATGGGCGGGGGCTTCCCCGGCGGCCCGCCGGGGATGGGGATGCCTGGAATGGGAATGCCGGGGTTCGGAATGCCCGGAATGGGAATGCCCGGAATGGGAATGCCGGGGATGGGGATGCCCGGGATGGGGATGATGGGGATGCCGCCGATGGGGCCGATGATGCCGCCGGCGCCGACCCCGGTGGTGGTGGTGAGCGATGGCGTCGTATACGTCGCGGTCGACGGGAAG
>VGFB01000809.1 GCA_016869015.1 Armatimonadota bacterium | reverse complement strand
GTCGATCGCCATGCGGTGGTTGGGCCAGGCCGACTCCACATACAGGCGTCCGCCGTCCCACACGCACAGGTTGCGCTCGACGACGTTGGCGTTCATGTCGGTGGCTTGCGGCGCGTCGCCGTAGCGGGTCCACTGGGCGTCGCCGTTGAAGGCGAAGAGGTTGTTCCGCACGATGTTGCCCAGGCAGTCCCAGTTGAAGTGCAGCCCGTGGGCGTTGCGATAGACGAGGTTGTTCTCCACCACAATTCCCGTGCTCGACTGGTCGAGCCCGATCCCATACCCGGCGCAGTGGTGGATCGAGTTGTGGCGGATCACGGTGCCGGGCTGCACGCCGAGGGTGTAGATCGACGAGTGCGACCCGAGGGCGCTACCCAGGTGGTGGATGTCGTTGTGCTCGACGACGTTGTGGTGCGCCCGCTGCATGGGGTAGTACGCCCAGCGCCAGCCCACCGAGACGGCCCACTGCCACGAGCCGCTGATCGCGTTGCGGCTGACCGTGTTGTGGCTGCTGTTGCCGATCCAGATCGCCGGGCCGCCGAAGTAGGTCTGCGCGCCGTCGGTCAGCGTGTTCCCGCTGATGAGCGTGCGGCAGGTCTCGGCGAAGTCGTGCTCGCGGTTCTCGAACTCGCCGATCTTCATGCCCCCGGCGCCCAGGTCGCGGAGGGTATTACCCGTCAGCCGGCAGTCCACGCAGCCCTGCTCCAGCTCGATGCCCCATGAGTCGCAGTGGGCGATCTCGCACTCCTCGAGGGCGCAGTACTGCGCGCCGCGGGCCCAGATCGCCGCCGAGACGGGCAGCTCGGCCTGCGGGTAGGCCAGCCCCTCCCTCGGCAGCGGCCACGCGGTGTGCCCGAGCCGCAGCCCGCGCAGCGTGACATGCCGCACCAGCTCCCCGGTGTCCGGCGTACCCCGGAAGTGAACGAGTTGCTCGGCCACCGGGGCGACGACCTCCGCCTCCGCGAAATCCTCCCCTGGCCGGGGCCGGTAACGCAGGACGCCGGAGGGGCGATCGAGGTACCACTGTCCCGGCTCAAGCGGGACCTCGGCGACGTTCTCGACGTAGTAGCCCATCGACCAGGACAGCGGCCGCCAGCTCCCGCCGGTGAAGGTCACCACGCGTTCCGCCGCGTCCAGGGCCGCGATGCGCAGCCGCGCCTCGGTCCAGTACTGCAAGACCACCACCTCGATGTCATCGCGGTTGGCCCAGTCGGCGCGCAGGTGATCGGGCCCGTAGCGCAAGGCCGAGTTCTCCGGCTGCGCGCCGCCGGCCAGCGCATGCGTGCCCTCTTTGGGCAGCCGCGGACGACTCCGTCGCTCGCCGTTCACCCACAGGTTGCGGAAGTGCCACGCCCCACTCTTCACCTCGGGGATCTCCGCCTGCCACACGCCGTCCTCACCCGCGCGCCAGCCGGTGATCGCCCGCCCGCCGCTGAGGAGCGGGCGCTCATCGGGGTAGGCGGCGATGGTTGTCGGACCGTCGGCAGACCCGCCGTGCTCCGGCATGATCGACAGGGGCTCGGTGACAAAGTACGTCCCCTCCCGCAGCAGCACCGTCACCGGGCCTTTCTCGCCGGAGGCGCGAGCGTCCCCCACGGCTTCCAGCGCGCGAGCCGGGGACGCGAAGGGCCCATCCCGCTTCGCACGGTTCGGCGCCGGGAGCCTGCCGGACCAGTCGTCACTACCGGCGGGCGAGACATGGAACGTGAGTTCATCCCTCGCCGGCGCAGCAGTTGCAGGCAGGCAGGACAGCGCAAGAGGCATGAGACAGGTCATGGGAATCACCGCAGGGATGGTTCGGGGAAGGCGGCGGGAGGTCCTGCGCGCCCACCGGCACGGCGCGGCTCGGGCGAGCCGCAGGCACGGACGGCAACGGCCGCCACGCCGGCTGCGCCACCCACCAGAACCTACGCTGGCTGAGCCCTGGCCTGAACACCGGCCACGTGACCGCAGCCGGCGGCCGTTGGACCCCGCAGGCCGACTCGAACGTGAACAACACGAACTGCATCCTGTTCAACGACGGCTGCGGCCGACACTACAACTGCCCGGGGCACACGACGCACGGCACCTGCGCCGCAACCGCCGGCTGGGCCGATCCGGTCAACTACTCCTTCGAGATCCCGGTCGACGCGGGCGCCGAGCGCCGACGCCACAATGACGGCATCAACTGCGCCTTCTACGACGGGCACGCCAAGTGGATGAAGTCCACCGGCATCTCCCACTACTCGCCGCGGATCATCAACGACCCCACCTGGAAGACCGGCCAGGCCGTCGCGCGAAGGCGAAGCAGGCCCGAGCGTTGTTGCTGCCTTCGCGAGGGGGACGCGGCCCGGCCGCGCCACCCCGACCCACAACATCGGACAGAGGGAGACGAGAGCATGAAGTCGACGACAAGCCTGACGGCCCTGATCGCTCTGGTCGTCCTGGGCGCGCTGCTGACCGCGGGGTGCCCCAAGGAGACGACCGAACCCACGACGGCTCCGCCGAGCACAACGACCACCGAAGCCATCCCGACACCGCCCCCGACGGAGACGGCCGCCGAGCCGCCGGAGAACATCGGCAACGCCAAGGACGCGGACGGGAAGTACGTCTGCCCGGTGCTCGGCCAGCCGGTGACGGACTTCAGCCCGGAGAACTCGGTGGACCACGAGGGCAAGGCCTACTTCTTCTGTTGCCCCGGGTGCAAGGACGAGTGGGACAAGGACCCGGCCAAGCACGCCGCGGCCGCCGCGGCCGGGGAGATCCCCGAGGGCACCGGGCCCGCCGACGAGCCCAAGGCTGAGGAGTCGGCCGACCCGCACGCCGGGCACGACCACGGGTAGGAACGGCGAGGAGTGAGGAACGGCACGGCGCGGCGGCGGCAGGACGGGGCGGGAGGCGCGCCGAAGTGAGCGGCAAGCCGGCGAACGTCTGCGTGTCAGTTCACCCGGGGGGCACGCGATGAGACCCGAACGCCTGATCACCTACTGCGGGCTGTATGGCGGTTGCTGTGCTCGATACAAGGGGTACCGGCCCTTCCGGCAGGCCGCGGAGATCGTGGCCGAGATCTGCGACGCCCACGGCTTCCGGCACTGGATGCCGCAGGTTGTCACCGAGTTCGACTACGAGGAGTTCCGCAAGGGAATCGAGTTCTTCCGGCGCGAGGATACGTGGTTCGTCTGCGACGGGTGCTGCAAGGGCGGCGGCGGCGGGCCGCCGGACTGCGTACGGAAGT
>VGFB01000808.1 GCA_016869015.1 Armatimonadota bacterium | reverse complement strand
GCGAAGAAGGAGGGCAAGTCGCGCTTGATGTTCGTGGCCCCGGACGACTTCCCCGTGCCCGGCAACCTCATCGAGCCTGATGAGAAGCGCGCGAAACAGGCGGCGTTCCGCCAGCGCGTGGACAGCGAGCGCATCCGCGACAGCTTCCAGACGCCCGATCAGCTCGCCACAGCCGTCGTCCAGGCCATCCACGACTGGCAAGTGAAGCAGCCGAAGCCGACTGCGCGGAAGGCTGCCGGGGCGTCGGCGAGTGCCGCAGCCTTCGTCACGGCGTACCGCAGTGCCCTCGCCGGCCTCTACACCAACTGGGACCTGGGCAACATCGGCGTGGCTGAGGCGGGGGCGACGCGCGCCTTCAGCGCCACGCTCGATGAGATGTACGAGCCGTTGCGCCTCCATGGGGCCTATGACATCACCGAGACGAAGCGGGGGAACGTGATCGGCGCGAAGGAGATCCTCGCCCTCAAGCGTCCCCTCGCGATTGCCGGGCAACCGGGCTCCGGGAAGACCACCTGGACCAAGCACACGTTCCGCGCCCTGCTGCCTGAGGCAGCGGCAGTGCCCCTGGTGGTGGAGCTGCGCCGGTTGGCACGTGACTGGGGCGGGCCGCAGGCCAAGGGGAAGCAGAGGTCGCTGGAGGCGTACCTGACCGGCTGGGCCGCCGAACACGTGGAGGGCGCGGACCGGGGGCTGAAGGCACTGCTGGCGGCGAAGAGCGGGCCCACGCCGGTCCTGCTGGTGGATGGGTGGGACGAGCTGGGCGATCTGGGCGAGGAGCTGCGGGCCAAGCTCGTCGGATTCCTGCAACAGTACCCGCGCGTGAGGGCGGTGGTGACCAGTCGGCCCTACGGCGAGGGGCGCCCGTCGCACTCCGACGGCTTCGACACGCTCTGGGTGCAGCCGCTGGACGACCCCGACATCGCCGCCCTATCGCGACGCTTCTTTAAGCGACTGTACGCCGGAGAGCCGGCGCGCATCGAGGAGACGGTCTCGGGCTTCGGGGCGGCCCTCGAACGGTCACCCGATGCGCAGGCCCTTGCGCGCACGCCGTTGCTGCTCACCATGATGCTGATCGTCAGCCGCTCCGCGCCGCTGCCCGACAAGCGCCACCAGCTCTACGGCCGGTGCATCGATAGCCTGCTGACGGCCATACCGGACCGGTTCGAGGCCGAAGGCGGGCAGTTGAGGATCGCCCAGTGGCGGCCCGATGACGGCGAGGAGCGGCTGCGCGTGGCGGCGGCCCTCGCCTTCTCGACCGAGTGCGCGCAGGTGCCCGAGATGGCCCGAACGTCCGGGGCTCTGGTGCGAACCTGGGACGAGATGGCCGCCTGCCTGCCGGCGGACTGGAAGCAACAGGACAAGGGCGGCTTCCTCGCCTGGCTGGCCGAACGGGCCGGGCTGCTGGTGCTCCGGACCGACAACACTCTGCAGTTCGCCCACCTCAGCTTCCAGGAGTACCTGGCGGCATGGCAGCTCAAGGCGACAACCGACGGGGTGGAGGCGCGGAAGGCGGCCGTTACCGAGCGGATCGGCAACCAGCGCTGGTGGGAGATGCTGCGGCTGTGGGCGGCCCTGATCGAGGCGGAGAACCCGGCGCATCTCGCGTCCGTGCTCGACGACCTCCTCTCGCGGGCGGGCCTGTGGCTCGCCGGGTCGATGCTGGCCGATGGACTGGGCAGCGAGGACCTCTTCTGCCGCTGGGCGGGCCGCGTGAGCGAGGAGCTGGGGCGTGACCGGCCCGTGCGGGCCGACTACTGTGCGTCGGCGTGGTCGGCGAGCCGGCAGGAGGGGCGCCGGAAGGAACTGGCGGAGTGCCTCGCCGAGGCGGCGCCGAACGCGACGTGGCTGGCGTGGCTGCGGCTGCGGGACTGGGCGCAGGCGGCGGTTGGGGCTAGCCTCCCGCTCCCGAGGTCCGGCACGCACTCGCGGGCTATCCTCGGACCGTTGGAGTCGCCGCACCCCTCGGACCTCGACGAGCGCGGCCTCGCTGCGGGACGCGTGCTGGCCGGCGCGTTGCCGTTGTGGCCCGATGCCCCCGACCTGGCCCTGCTGAACACATGGCCAACCTCCCGCCGGACCGCCGGCCTGGCGCTGCAGAGCGCCTCCAGCCTCCAGGCCCCCCGCCTCGCCCTCCGGGCGCTTGGCCTGCGGGTCCTGGGGTGGCAGCCCCCGGAAGGCGCTGACGAGGCGGCCCGCGACTTGGCCCGCGACTGGGCCCGCGACTGGGCCCGCGACTGGGCCCGCGACTGGGCCCGCGACTGGGCCCGCGACTGGGCCACTTACTGGGCCAGCTACTTGGCCCGCGACTGGGCCAGCGACTGGGCCCGCGACTGGGCCAGCGACTGGGCCCGCGACTGGGCCAGCGACTGGGCCAGCGACTGGGCCAGCGACTTGGCCCGCGACTTGGCCCGCGACTGGGCCCGCCACGGGGCCCCCGACTGGGCCCGCGACGCAGTGCCCGAGGTGGCCGAGGAGCCGTGGGCAGCGGACTGGGCAGCGGTCGAGCTGCTGTCTTCGGGCCGCCCGGGCGCGATGGCGCTGCTGGCGCAGCGCTGCCGCGCCCCCGTGGGGAAGCCGGACGACCAGCCCGCACTGGCCTTGATGGCGAGGGCGTGCCTTCAGTACCACGAGCCGGACCGTCCGGACGAGGACCTGCAGGCCTTGCTGGCGGCATGGCCGACGGATGAGGAGCCTTTATGGCCGCCGTTGGCGAGACACCTTGCGCGGCGGTCAACGAATGAGGACCGGGCGCTGCTGGAGCGCCTCGCCCAGCACCCCGAGGAACGTGACCCGCCGCTGTCGTGGGGGCTGAAGTACATCGTGCGTGGGGATGTCATGCTCGACGATGGGTCAGTGGTGACCCTCGACGAGCTGTGCGACGAACTGGGGCTGCCGAGGTTGCCATACCTCGAGGAGATGCCGGCTCACTTCGAGATCGACCTGGACGAGGAGTGACCCGGGACGGGAAGGGCGTCGGGACCGGAGTCCCGACCTACCCAACTGGTGCGGCGTCACTCGTGAAGCCTCGCGTCGTCGTGGGTCGGCTCACCAGAGCCGACAGAGCCTTCAGGTCAATGCCGGACGGCGTCGGCTCTGGTGAGCCGACCCACGACGACGGACGGCAACTGGAAGGGACCACGACTGACAGACCCCCAGTGTTTCACGTGAAACATCTGTTCGATTATGCCCCAGCAGCGCGGATCGGGCGATCTA
>VGFB01000807.1 GCA_016869015.1 Armatimonadota bacterium | reverse complement strand
CCGGCGGACCGTCCACCTCCAGCGCGATGCGGCGCAGGCCTCCAGGGCTGCGCGCTTCGTGGACAACCGCGTCGCCCCACGACACCCTCACGGTACCGCCGTCGCGCGCCAGACGCAGCGTCTGCCCGACGCCGAGGGCCGCCTCCCGTGAGACCGGCTTCGCCCCCGGCAGCGCGACCTCCAGGAGCGCCTGCGTCTCGCCGGGCGTCGTGCGCACCGTTGCGGTCAGCCACTCGGCCTCCGGGGAGGCCTCCCCAGGCGCGAGGATCAGACGACGGAACGCTGCCTCCGTCTCCGGCAGGACCTCGAGGGAGGCGGACACGTGGCCCCGAAAGTCGCCCTGATGCCACAACACTGAGGGACGTTCCGCACCGGCCTCCCAGGCGACGGCGGGGTTTGCCCAGGTGAGATGGTCTTCGGCCCCGACGTAGGGCGGAATCCCGGGGACCGGCGTGCCCTCGCCTCCGGGCAGGACGAGCGGCTTCGCCGCCGAGTGAACCAGGACATCATCGAACCGCGCGGCGCCGCCCTGCGCCAGCAGTCCGATCCCTCCGCCGCGAGGCTCCGGGTTCGGGCACGCCAGTTGCAGCTCGCCGTCGACCACGCCCTCCAGCCGGTCCTCGTGGACTCGCAGCGCCAGGCGGTACCACTGTTCCGGCGCCAGCCCGCCCGTGCGTTGCGCGAGGGGCGTCTCCCTCCCGTCCGTCACGCGAACCAGCCGCAGCGTCGGCCACGGCTTCGAGGTCGTGTCGGCCAGGAACGCGACCCCGTCGCCGTTCGCCTGCTGCAGCGCCGCCAGGCCGCAAGCCGTCGCGCTCTCGGGTCGCACCGCCGCGCTGACCGCATACTCTTCCCAGAACCAGTCGCCCATCGTCGTCAGGGCGGTCTCCCGGCCCTCCCCTCGCAGGAAGAAGCCGTTGACCGAGTGCTGCTCGTTGCCCACGCCGATGTTCGTCCACTCGCCGCTGACCGGCGTCCACTCGCTCGGGTCCTCCGGCTCGCGCATGAAGTTGTCGAAGAGGACGGGCTCCACCACCTCCTGACAGTACGCGTCCGCGAGGGGGACCAGCTCGGACTTCACAGCCACCAGTCCGCCGAGGGCCTCCTGGACTTCGGCCCGCAGTAGCTCCCGGTCCCCCAACACCACCGACACGAGCCCCGGCCGCCGCCGCACCAGCAGGTCTACGCTCTCCGTTGGCGGCGGCCCCTCCAACGAGGCAATGGCCGCGGCGGCCTCGGACGTCCCGGCCCTCAGCTGAACGTGCTTCGCGCCGAACGCCAGCCAGAGGCACGGACGAAGCGCCTGGCCCGCCGCCCCCGCCTGCCCGTCCAGGAGCAGCATGGACGCCGCGCCCCGGCCGGAGGCGGCCGGGCCGAGCGTTGCGGTCACGTTGTAGGCGGTGGCCGCCATCGCGTTGACCGCCTCAAAGCCGTCGGGCGGAGCCGCGGCTGCCGGGGTGTCCACCTCCCCGGGCGCCTCCGGAGCCTCCTGCTCGGCTTCTGTCGTGGTCAGGCGAGGACGGCCGCGATCCCCCAGCAGGTAGGAGATGGCCGCCCCGAGCAGAGGCTCGGTCGCGGCGCCCCGGAAGCAGCAGAAGGCCAGCGGAGGACCCGAGAAGATGAGCTCCCCCTCCCCCAGCGTCATCGCCAACAGCGCGTCTCCGCCAGGCAGCAGGTCGCCGCCCTTATCGGGGCAGAAGCGGGCCAGGGTCCGGCCCTCGTAGCCGGACTGCGGGCGCAGGAAGGCGCCCACGAGGTCGTACAGGTCAATCGGCGTCCCCGCCGGAAGGCCGGAGGCCGCCGCGAACGCGGGGTCGCCGATCACCGCGTCCGACTCCTGGGGTGTCGCCCCGGCGATGGATATCAGTTGCGGCAGCACCACTGCACCCGTCCGCGTCCGGGGCACTTCGACGTAAGCGCGCCCGCCGGCCCTCACCCACGCCTCCAACGCCCCGTCAATCCCGGGCTCCGGGATCGGACACGACAGCAGCAGGTAGTCGAAGCGCCGCAGGACATCCGGGTCCGCGAGCTCCCAGGAGAAGATCCGCTCGTGAGGCAGCCCGCGTTCGATCAGCATCCCATCCAGCCCGTCCGCGTAGTCGCCCCCCACCCCGATCCGCAAGGGAGGCGGCGGCACGAACGGGCCGGCGGAAGCTGCCCGGCCTGACGCGGGATGGAGCAGAGGGAACGCGGCACAGAGCACGGCGAGGGTCAGCGATCGTCCGGTCACGCGCTTGCACCTCAAGGGGTCTCTGTGAGGTAAACGCGTGGGGAGGGTGATGGTTCGCCGGGCCCTAAGGCCCCAGCGCGAGGCGCTCCACCGGCCGCCACCACTGCGCTTCCCAGTACTTGCGGTCCAGCGCGTACGCATCGACCGGCTGCCCCTCGTCCGGCATCCGGTCGATGACGCCGTAGCGCGCCATCTCCCGCAGGTACGGGAAGGGCGGGCGGAAGCCGGGCATGTCGAAGCGCTTGATCTCCCCCAGCCGCCGCTGCCCGGTCGCGATCATCGCGAGGAGCTTCCCGTAGTCGGCGTCCTCGGCGGCGGCAAAGACGGCGCGGCCCTCCTGGGTGCAGACGCCGTATCCGCCCGCCTCCTTCGCGAGGGGCGCCAGCAGCATCAGCGACTGCTCGGGGCGGGTGAGGTTGAAGACCCGGTGGCGGCAGTGCGCGAGGCGCGGGTCATTCCACTCCGGCCGCCAGAAGGAGACATCCATCTCGTCGGAGAGCGCCCGTGGCAGAACCGTCGGCCCCTGATGGCAGCTCACGCACCGCCGGTCGATGGCCTCGGCGGCCGCCTTCGTCTCGGGCCACTCGAAGTCCGTCTCGACGAGGCTGTTCGCGTAGTAGCCGCCGATGCTCCCTGAGCCGAGGGCGCCGTAGGTTCCGGGATAGGGCGCGCCGGACTCGATCCAGTAGCGGATCGTGTCCACCTCGGTGGGCGAGAAAAATGGGGACACCATACTCATTTCGGACGTCGGAAATGAGTATGGTGTCCCCATTTTTCTCATCAGCGGGCTGGCGGAGGTGCCGATGGAGCGCGGCGGGAGGTTGCTCTTCGGGTCGTTGCGGCCATCGACGAACTGCTTCAGCCAGGTCAGCTCGAAGTAGCTGTGGGAGAACATCGGGCCGCGGTCGCCGGTGAGGATCACGCCGCCGGAGCGCGGGCCGTCGGCGCCGTGGGCCTCGTAGTCATGGCAGCGGACGCAGTGGCGGTC
>VGFB01000806.1 GCA_016869015.1 Armatimonadota bacterium | reverse complement strand
TATAGACGCACTAATACCGAGAGGTCGGCGCCGCTCGCTCAACGAATGCGGCTACCCACTTCCCGCCGCAGGAGGGCCTCGCTTGAAGGGCGTCATTCTGGCCGCAGGGCTGGGGACGCGCATGCGTCCGTTGACCCACCGCCGTCCAAAGCCTCTCGTCCCGGTCCTCGACCGTCCCATGATCGAGCACATCGTCGTCGGGGCCGCCGACGCCGGGGTCACGGAGCTACTGATCGTGATCGGCTATCGGGGGGAGATGGTGCGCGAGACCCTCGGCGGGGGGCAGCGCTTCGGGCTGCGGATCGAGTACGCCTTGCAGGAGAAGCCCGCGGGCACCGGCGACGCGACGCTGATGGCCGAGGAGTTCATCGCCGGCGAGCCGTTCTTCCTGTCGTGGGGCGACATCATCGTCTCGCGGCGCAACTACGCGCGGATCGGGGAGATCTGGCGCACCGAACGGCCGGACCTGCTACTGTCGCTCAACTGGGTCGAGGACCCCTGGGAGGGCGCGGCGGTGTACGTCGAGGACAGGCGCGTGGTGCGGATCATCGAGAAGCCCCCGCAGGGGACCTCAACGACCAACTACAACAACGCGGGCATCTTCGTGCTGCCGGGGGAGATCCTGGAGGCGACGAAGGAGATCGACCTGTCGGCCCGGGGGGAGCGTGAGCTGCCGGATGCCATCCAACTGATGCTCTCGCGGGGCGCGGTCGTGCGCGGCGTGCCCATCGAGGGCTGCTGGTCGGACGTCGCCCGGCCCGCCGAGGTCATCCGGCTGAACGGGGCGCTGCTCGGCGAGCCCGAGTACCCCGACGCCAGCCTCTGCGCCGACTCGGCCCGGATCGGGCTCGGGGTGTTGCGTCGGGCTCCGTATCTCCTCGGCGCAGAGGTCTCAATCGCCGAGGGGGCGATCATCGGGCCCTCGGCCTTCGTACTGCACGAGGCGCGACTCCTTGAGGGAGCACGGCTCAGCCACAGCCTGGTGCTTCCGAGCGCGGTGGTGGAGGAGGGGTGCGAGCTGGAATGGACGATCGTCGAGGAGCGAGCCTCCGTGCCCGCGGGGACGCGCTCGATCGGCACACCGAACGCGCCGGCTTTCGTGGGAGCCGATTGCGACTGATTCCGGTGCGGGGGTCACGAAGCTGCTCGCATGAACGAGTTCCGGCTTGAGCTGAGGCCGCGCAACGCCCTGGACCTCATCGACGCCTCCGTCCGGCTCTACCGCCGCCACTTCGGGAGCCTGCTGGGGATCTCGTCCCTTCTCCTCGTCCCGTTCGGCGTCACCTACACGCTGGGCGGCTTCTTCTACTACGCGGCGCTCGACCGGGGATGGCGACCGGTCGGATGCCCACGGTTTCGGAGGTCGACGTTCCCGCGCTGATCGTCGGTCTCGCGCTGATGGTCCTCGCGCTCCTCGTGGTCACCGCCCTTGGCCCCCTCTCGCAGGGCGCCCTCGCCTTGGCGATCTCCGAGCAGTACCTGGGTCGGACCGTGGGCGTGCTCGAGGCCTACCGTCGGGTGATGGGTTACTGGTGGCAGTTGCTGTTGGTCGGGCTGGCCTTCGGACTGCTGATGGCTCTCGGCCCCCTGGTGGGAATCCTCCTGGGCGCGGGGATCGGCGTGCCGATCGGGCTGTATGTCGTGCCGGATGCCGGGCCGATCCCCGCGCTTGTCGGCGGCAGCCTGGGCCTGCTGGCGGGCCTGCCGGTGTCGATGCTGTTCTTCACGTGGTTCGTCTTTTACGAGCAGGCGCTCGTGCTGGACCGCATCCCGGGCCTGGACAGCCTCCAGCGCAGTCGCAGCTTGGGCAGCGGTCACGGGTGGCGCGTCTTCGGCGTCCTCATGCTGGCCGGCATCGCCATCTCGGTCGCGACGATGGTCCTCAGCGCCCCCGTGTCGATCACGGCCGCCGTCGTCGCGAGCTTCCGCGCGGAGTTCCTACCCTACGCCAACCTCCTCTCCCAGTGCGCCCAGCAGGTGGTGAACGTGCTGCTCGGGCCCGTCTTCATGATCGTGCAGACGCTGACCTACTACGACCTGCGCATCCGCAAGGAGGGCTTCGATCTGCAGATGATGGCCGCCACCGTCGAGGCCCTGCGAGGCCCTCGCGCGCCGGGGGAGAGCGAGACGCGGCCGGAGGATGTCGGCGGCACGGGGCGCTGACCGCCGGACACACGGCAGGGACGGCACGGCGACGACCCACCCCTGTTCACCTCTGCCGCCGAGACGGCGGCGGTCGCGGAGGACGTCAACGGCACGGCGACAGGTGATGTGGAGATCATTGCCCTTGGCCCTACTCCTGGTGGGGGCCGGAGGCTGCCGGACTCCTGAGCCCCCCGAGGCCGCAGCGCCCGTGGAGGACTCCGCCCCTGCGCCCCCGCCAAGGGAGCCGGACATCGGCGTCGAGACCTTCGCCGGGCGGCGGTTCACGGTCTGCCGAGTGGACCTCACCAGGCAAGAGCTGGAGCTGTTCTGGAAGGACGATCAGGGCCGGCCCTTCGGGGGGTTCGCGGCTCTGGAGGCCTGGCTGCGGGGGAGAAGCCGCCGGCTCGTCTTCGCGACGAACGCGGGCATGTACATGGAGGACCTCACTCCGGTGGGGCTCTACGTGGAGCGGGGGAAGCAACTGCGCCCGCTGAACCGAAGTCGGGGCGACGGCAGCAACTTCTGTCTGCTGCCTAACGGCGCCTTCGCTCTCACGACTTCCGGCGCCAAGGTGGTTGAGTCATCCCGGTACGAGGCGATTCGGGACCAGACGCAGCTGGCGACCCAGTCCGGCCCGATGTTGGTGATCGAGGGCGAGCTGCACCCCAAGTTCGGCCGCAACTCCACGTCGCGACTGATCCGTAACGGGATCGGCGTCCCCTCGCCGCAGGAGGTCGTGCTCGCCCTGGCCGAGGACCCGGTGAACTTCCACGAGTTCGCCACGTTCTTCCGCGACGGCCTGGGGTGCGACAACGCGCTGTACCTCGACGGCGCGATTTCCGGCCTCTATGCGCCTGCTCTGGACCGCAACGACAGCCACGCGCCCTTCGGGCCGATGCTGGCGGTCGTGGCGCCCTTGTAGCCCCTACTGCCCGACCTCCAGCGGCGTCACCTCCGCGATCGCGCTGTCGGTGCAGAAGCCGACGTGCGTGATCGACGCCAGGGCGCGCTGCAGCGGGGCCTCGACCGTCACGCCGCCCGTCGTGAGCGAGACGGTCTGCCGGTCGAGATCCA
>VGFB01000805.1 GCA_016869015.1 Armatimonadota bacterium | reverse complement strand
GCGTGGGGAGCGGCGGACCGCTCACCCGGCTGCCGGAGGGCCCGCCGGCCGGCGCAACGGTCCTGGCCAGGAGCGAGGACGTCGGCGGGCACACGTGGGACTTCGATGTCGCGGGGGTGGTCTACCGACGCCGGGACGTGCCCCTCGACAGAGCGGGCGAGCCGCGCCTTCTGACGACGCTGTTGGAGGTCTCGCACCTGCACAAGGGGCAGTGGCCCGTATCGACGCGCTCGGCGGCCTTCCAGGAGATCCACCATCGGGTCAAGAACAACCTGCAGACGATCAGCAGTCTGCTGCGGATGCAGGCGCGGCGGGAGGTCGCGGGCCCGGCCCGTGAGTCCCTGCGGACCGCCATCGGACGGGTGCAGAGCGTCGCCTTCGTGCACGAGGCCCTCTCACTGGACGGCGCGGAGGAGGTCGATCTGAAGGCGCTGGCGTCGACGCTGGCGGAGGCCGCCCTGCACGACATGCCGGGCCCGCCGGGGCGCATCAGCTCCGCGGTGATCGGTCCGCGCCTGATGATCCCGGCGACCCGGGCGACTCAGGCGGCGCTCGTGCTGAACGAGGCGATCCAGAACGCCGTGACGCACGCCTTCCCCGGCGAACGAGGGGGAAGCCTGACGATCCGGTTCGAGGCCGAGCCCGACGGGATCCGGATCGTCATCCAGGATGACGGCGTCGGGCTGCCCGCGGGCTTCTTGTTGGCGCGGTCGAAGACGCTGGGCCTGCAGATCGCCCGGACGATTGTGGAGTCCGATCTCGGAGGGCGGCTCGAGGTCGCGGGCGAGGCCGGAACCCGCGTCACGATGCGCCTGCCGGCCACCCTGGCCGGTCGGGAGAGCGAGGGGCCATGAAGCGCGTCCTGATTGCCGACGACGAATCGGTCATCCGGATGGACCTGCGGGAGACGCTGGAGGAGGCGGGGTATGAGGTGGTGGCCGAGGCCTCCGACGGGGCCCAGGCGCTGGAGCTCGCGCGGCGGGAGCGGCCCGACGTCGCGGTCCTGGACATCAAGATGCCGCGGCTGGACGGCATTCAGGCGGCGGAGGCCATCACGAAGGAGAGGGTCTGCCCGGTCCTCATGCTCACGGCGTACAACGAGCCGCAGGCCGTCGCCCGCGCGGCTGATGCGGGCGTGATGGCGTTCCTGAGCAAGCCGTACCACGAGCGCGACCTCATCGCGGGCCTCGAGGTTGCCAAGGCGCGGTTCGACCAGATGGTGGCGCTCGAGCAGGAAGTGGACAAGCTCGAGGACACGCTCCAATCGCGCAAGCTCGTGGACCGCGCGAAAGCCCTGCTCATGGAGCGCCACGGCATGACCGAGCCCGAGGCCTTCCGCGCGATCCAGAAGACCGCCATGAACCAGCGCCGCACGATGCGCCAGGTGGCGGAGGCCGTGATCATGGCGGCCGAGATCGGCGGCGAGCGGAGATAGAGGCGAGAGGGAGCGGCCGACGACCAGGATTCGGGCTGGCCCTGTCGAACCTCGAACTGTCTGCCGGCGCCAGGGCTGGCTGCCAACGGAGGAGGTCGAGTGTGGGAGTCCGTCTGTCTGAGGCCGACATCGCTCGGCTCGTCGCCGAGCCCAAGCGGCTCTGTGCCGACCCCAAGCGGCTGGCGCTCCGGCCCAAGCGGGGGCATGAGGAGCGCGACCTGGCCCTCGCTGGCGCGTCGGGAAGCCAGTTCCGCCTGATCCTGCGGCGCAGCCGTCTCAACCCGCTCGACTTCTCGGTGATCCTCGCCTACCGACTGCCGGACTCGAGCCGCCTCTTCCGCCTGCGACGCTACAACGGAAGAAGCCACGAGCACCGCAATCGACTGGAAGGCACGCGGTTCTACGACTTCCACATCCACTACGCGACGGAGCGGTACCAGGATCTGGGCGCCCGCGAGGATGCGTACGCCGAGTCCGCCGACACCTTCTCGACGCTGGAAGCCGCTCGCGAGCTGTTGTTCGCGGAGTGCGGGGTCTTGCGCCCGGAGAACGACCAGCTGTCCCTCTTCGAGGGGTGACCACATGACCGCGCATCAGATTGAGGCGGAGTTCCGGAAGAAGGTCTCCACCGAGGTCCGATTGGTGCCCGAGGGGCGGGAACGCTACCGCGTCTTCGCCCCTTTCGTGTTCGACGACGGGGATGCCTTCTGCATTGCCCTCAGGCGGGAGTCGGAGGGGTGGGTCCTGACCGACGAGGGCCACACGTACATGCACCTCAGCTATGAGATCGATGGGGGCGACCTACACCGGGGCACGCGACAGCGGATAATCGGCAACGCCCTCTCCGCCTTCGGCGTGCGGGACCGGACAGGCGAGCTCGTGATGCCGGTCGAGAACGACGACTACGGCGATGCGCTGTTCTCCTTCATCCAGGCGCTCGCCAGGATCTCCGACGTGTCGTACCTCACTCGAGAGCAGGCGCGATCGACGTTCATGGAGGACCTGCAGGCGTTCCTGCGGAGCGCCGTTCCCGAGGAGCGCCTCAGCTTCGGTTGGCATGATCCCTCGTGGGACGCTGTGGGCAAGTACACGGTCGACTGCCGCGCCAATGGCGCCGCAACGCCGCTCTTCATCTACGGGCTTCCGAGCGACGACCGGGTGCGGGATGCGCACATTGCCCTGCTGCAGTTCCAGACCTGGGGCCTTGCGTTCCGTTCCCTGGCAGTCTTCGAGAACCAGGAGGAGATCAACCGCAAGGTCCTGGCTCGCTTCACGGATGTCGTCGATCGTCAGTTCGCGAGTCTCGCCAACAATGGGGATCGGATCGCGGCGTTCGTCCAGGAGGCTCTCGACCTGTAACTCGGCGCTTCGGCAGCCCTCTCGACATGTGAGCCCCCTTCAGCGAGAGCCCCTCATGCGCTTGACGTGGACGATGCGCACGAAGCCCCGGTCCGCGATCCGGACCGTCGAGTGGTTCCGCCACTTCGCGGCGGTCGCCGAGGGCCGGAACTGGGACCTGCGCGACGGCCGGGACGAGCGGCCCGTACGCCGGGCCTACGTGCGCGCGGCGCACCCCGAGCTGGACCTGGACGCCATTGACGACCCCGAGTCTAACGCCCGCCAGGACAAGACGATCTTCGAGTGCTTCGGCCTGGCGCATCAGGAGCCAACCGGCCTGATTCGCGTCACTCGGGCGGGGCGGGCGCTCGTCGGGGGAGACGACCCCGATGAGATCATGCTCCGGCAGCTGCTGAAGTGGCAGTTCCCCAGCCAGGCTCACCACGG
>VGFB01000804.1 GCA_016869015.1 Armatimonadota bacterium | reverse complement strand
GAAGATGCTTGCGGCGGTCATCTTGGCCTCGCCGAGCTTCGCGTCGCCCAGGAAGACCTGCGCCGCGTAGTCCGGCGTCAGCTCGGGGAAGCGCTCCAGGTAGTTGCTGAGGGCCAGCACCGCGGCCGCGGTGTCCTTCGTCGAGCTCCACGCCTTGCCGCGGCGAGTCGCCATCAGCCAGCGCACCGCCGGGACGACGTTCGCGCTGTCCGGCTTCAGCTCCAGCAGCGCCCGCAGCACCTGGCTCGTGACCTCGACATCGTTGTCCAGCCACGAGTACCGGTAGCGCTGCCCGGCCGTCCAGTGCGAGCCGAGGCCGGTCTTCACCGCCGCGCCGTCCAGCTCGGAGGCCAGCGTGGCCGCGGCGTCGGTCCACGCCTGCCGGTTGTCGGCGCTGGACAGGCGCGGCGCCATGCGGCTCATCGCCAGGGCGAGGCTGGCGCGGCTGAAGAGATCGAGCTTGCCGCGCTCCTTATACAGATCGACGGCCGCCTGTGAGGCAACGCCCATGGACTCGTCGCTCCACACGTCCGCGTGCGCCAGCGCCCACAGCAGGTATGCCCGCGCCTCGCGGTACTGCTCCTCAGCCAGGGCGCCGTTCAGGTACGCCACGCCGCGGCGCATCGCGCCGTCCGCGCCGACGTACCCCGCCTCATCGGCGATCTTCAGCCCGTACACCACGTACGCGCTCATGTACGGGTCGCTGTCGTCGAACTCCCACCAGTGCCAGCCGCCATCCTCGTGCTGGTAGCGCAAGAGCTTCTGCAGGCCAAAACTGACGTAACGGTCGAGGTTCTTGGGCGCGGGGCGGTCGACCTTGAGCTTCGCTAGCGTGCGCGCCACGATGATGTTGGGCAGGAAGCTGTCGAGCGTCTGCTCAGCGCAGCCGTAAGGGTAGCGCTCGAGGTAGTCGAGAGCCTCGAAGATCGGCCCGGCCAACGAGGGCGAGACCGTTACCTCGAGCTTCGCGCTTCCCGGGAGGGCGTTGGCCGGCAGCGCGACCGCCTGCGTGAGGCTCTGGTCGCTGACCCCGGCGAAGGCCTCGACGTTCTTCACGCCGCTGGGCACCACCGGCAGCACGCTTTCCATTGCGTCCCGCGCGCCCTCGCCGCCATCGGCGCTCACCAGCAGCCGCGCCGCGTCGGGCCCCAGGGCCTCGATTCCCCAGGTGAGCCGTTGGCTGCCATCGGCCGGAACAGTGATGGTCTGCTGCGGTTCGCCGGTCAGTCGCGCCCCCTCGGCGGTCAGGGCGACCTTCACCTCCCGCGCTTGCTCCGTGTAGTTGTGCACGACCGCCGCCGCGGTGCCCTCATCGCCCGCCACATAGAACCGGGGCAGGATCAGGCGCACCAGCAGCGGCAGCGTGACCGTGGTCTCGTGCTTCGCCTCTCCCGCCGAGGCGTCTTGGGTAAGCGCCCGCGCGGTAGTGCGCCAGGTCGTGAGGTTGTCGGGGATCGTGAAGCTCACGTCGGCGCTGCCGTCGGGCTTTGTGACGACCGAGGGCGCCCAGTAGGCCGTGTCCAGGAAGTTCTTGCGGACGCGAATCTCCGGCCCGCCGCCACCGCCGCCGAGACCGTCGATGAACGTGACCCCGAGCGCCGGTGACGCAGGCGCCGCCCCGGAGTACGCCTGGTAGGCGCCGCCCGGGTACAGCTTCGCCAGCGAGAAGTCGGTCTCCACCCGAATCTCGCCGGGCGACCAGAACACGTCAAACGGGTTCGGCGTGTCGTCCTCGCGGATGGCGTACAGCGCCTTGTCGATCACCGCGAGGCCCACCTCGGCCTCGACGCCCCGCCCGCCCGGGTCCCGAGTCGTGACCGTGTACTTTGCGGTCGCGCCGGGCTCGTAGCCCTCCCGATCGGGCGTGACCGCCACCTGCAGTTGGTGGCCCTTGGCGGGTACACTCAAGGTGAGGTTGGCGCCGGTGCGGTCGCCCTCCCGAACGACGGTGGCGTTCACCTCCACCGCGGGCGTGTAGGCGTCCTTGATGGGCACGCGGAGCGTGAACTGGTTGCCCAGCAGCCGCAGCACCTGCGCGTCGTAGAGGAACTCGCCCTCGACCGTCACCAGCATCCACGAGCCCAGCAGGTTCGTCTCCCCGTGGATCAGCGCCGTCTCCCCGGGCTGGTACTCCTCCTTGTCCGCCTCCAGCCGCAGCGCCGGCCATTCGTGCTCCGGTCGCTTCTCAACGACATACAGGTGCCCCTCGGCATGGACCGGGTTGCCCTCGGCGTCCGTGGCCCAGCCCTCCAGGCGGTACCATCCGGGGCGCGCCAGGGGGTACGTGACCCGCGCGCGACCCTCGGCGTCGGTCTTCACCTTCCGCTTCGTCTGTTCTTCGTAGTACCGGCCTTCCCGGTCCTGCTTCGTCTCCGTGAGGACGACCTCGACCTCCGTTGAGACCGGCTCCTCGTCGAAGTCCTCCGTCTGCACCAGCACGACGGCCGTGTCACCCACCACGTACTCGTAGGTCTCGGGGTCAACGGTCAACCAGAACAGCGCCGGGTGGATGGTAGTCGAGGTCTCGCCCTCGCGTGGGCGGAGGGCGTACTCACTCACCGTCGCCGAGACGCTCATCCCGCGGGTCACCGGCGCCCGCGTGGTCTCGACCTCGAAGGTCAGCTTGCCACTTGCATCCAGCCGCCCCTCGCCGCTGAAGTCGGTCTCGATCTCGACCGAGGCCGCGCTGCCGAGGCCGGCGGCCGCCATCACCATCTCCGGCATCCGCTCGCCATACTCGCTGAACTCGACGCGATAGCTGACCTTCCCGCCCGCAACCGGGCTGCCGAAGTAGTACTCCGCCGAGATGGTGACGGGGATCTTGCTCCCGGCCAGGTAGTGCTCCTTGGGGATCTCGACGCTCACCTCAAACTCGGGCTTGCGGTAGGCCTCCACCTCGAAGTCACAGTAGAAGCGCGCCTCCTCCTCACCCTTCCCCACGATGGTAACCAGCTCGTAATCCCCCAGCGGCGGCTCGGGGGCCAGCTGGAACTCCCCGTCGAAGGTGCCCCACTCGTTCAGCGGGTAGGCCTTGTCGAAGACCGTATCGCCCCCCGCCGCGCGGATCTGCACCTTCACTGTCTCGACCGTCGGGTCCAGCGAGTAGGACGCCCGCCCAACCTTCCGCACCGTGCCTCGGAAGCGCACCGTGTGTCCGGGGCGGTAGATCGGGCGGTCCGTGTAGACGAAGGCGCGGTAGGCCGGAGCCTTGCGCGGAGCC
>VGFB01000803.1 GCA_016869015.1 Armatimonadota bacterium | reverse complement strand
GCGGGCGCCGCGACAGGCGCCGGTCGGTGCCACGGTCACGTGCGAACTGGTGATCGAGAACCTCACCGACACGCGGCTCCGGAACCTCGACATCGCGGTGATGGACACCGCCGGGATCAACCGCGTCACCCGGTCCGAGCGCGTGCCGGAACTGGGCCCGAAGCAGAAGGTCACGGTGCCGCTGCAGGTGCAGGCCATGGGCTTCGACGGCTCCCGGGCATCCCGTTACATGGTGGCGGCCCAGGTCCGCTGGCCCGAGGGTGACTACGGCAAGTCGGTCCGCGCCGACTTGCCGCGCCTCTACACGGTCATGGCCTATCTGAACGCCGCATGATGTGTTCCCGCGCTGAACGCTTGTCTCCGGAGGGCGCCCCGCCCGTGCCTCGACCCCGCCGCAACTGGTTGCATCGTCTTCTCGGCGACACGCCTCCGACCGACGCCCCGGCGGCCGCGGGGTCTTTCGAGGCCATCGGCCCGTACTACGACGCCCTCATGGCCACGGTGCCCTACGGCGGTTGGGTAGACTACCTCGAGGCCTTGCTGAAGCACTTCGAGCACCAGCCCCGCACCATCCTCGACCTGGCGTGCGGCACCGGGAAGGTGGGCGCCGAGCTGGCCCGGCGCGGCTACCCTCGCGTCTTTGGCGTGGACCTCTCCGAGGGCATGGTCCGCGTCGCCGCGACCACTCGCCGCCTCCGGGCCGCCGTGCAAGACGCCCGGGCCCTCGGGCTCCATCCCGCCAGCCTTGACCTGGTCGTGTCGCTGTACGACAGCCTGAATTACGTCCTCGAGCCCGAAGGCCTCCTCGCGTGCTTCCGATCCGTCCTCACCGGCCTCCGGCCCGGCGGCCTGTTCATCTTCGATCTGAACACGATCCGCGCCCTGGCGCTGGACCTCTTCACCCAGGACAACCTCCGCTCGACGGCTCCCTTGTTGTACTCCTGGCGGTCCGAATGGGAGGCCGAGACTCGGATGTGCACGGTGCGGATGTGGTTCCGTTGGCGGCGGGACGGCGAGGAGCTCGAGTTCGTGGAGGTCCACCGCCAGCGCGGGTATGCTGACGAGGAAGTCCGAGCCATGCTCCTGCAGGCCGGCTTCGGGCAGCCGGTTGTCTTCGACGCCTACTCCTTCGATCCACTCCATGACCGCAGCACCCGGGCCTTCTACATCGCGAAGCGGCCGGGGGATTGGTGAAGGGCAGCCCCACCGACCGCCCGCGCTCGCTGCGCGTCCCCATCGCGGCGGCAGACCCGCCGGACGCGAACCACCCACCCGGGCCGGTGGGTTCGTTGAGCTCTTGACAGCGCCCCAGGTTTGCGGTAACCTCTGGAACGTGCCGACGTGGCGGAATTGGCAGACGCGCTAGGTTCAGGACCTAGTGAGGGATTCCTCATGCCGGTTCAAGTCCGGCCGTCGGCACCAGGCAGACCCCCGAACGCCCAGAAACGCTGAGTTCTGGGCGTTTTTCGCGTCTCCCTCCCGCGCGGTACGAACCCGGATGTGATCCGAGAACGACCTCCGAGACCTGGCGCAAGGTAATCGGCGGTCGTGCGCGGCTTGGTCCTCCACTTCCGAGCCCGTCCCCAACTCCTCGCGGCCACCGGACGGCGTGTGCGGGAAGACCCGCGTCGACGCGCAGGAGGTCTCCGGTGCGCTCCGCGGCGCTCTCCCGCGGCCGGAGAGGCCTGCACACCACCTCGGTGTCTGGAGCGCTCCCGACGGCCCCCGGGCTACCAGGGCGCGCCGACCCGACCACCCCTCCGCTCTCGGCAAGCGATGCACCGTTGACACCCTCACGCCCGTGGTCTATACAGAAGCCGGATACCTCTCCCTTGCTCGCCCGGCCGCTCCATTGCCAGACCGGGATCCTGCCCGGAGGGCCGCAGGCGAATGAACGCAGGTACCGGCCGGGAGTGCTCCAGCCAGCCGCCTGGCTCCAGGCGCCGTCTGGGCAACATGCTCGCCGTGTCCATCGTCGGCCTCCTGTTGCTCGCGATCGGCGCGCTGCTCCGCCAGTCAGGGCGCCCACCGACTGCAGACCGCGACCCTCCCGACGCCGACGCCCCCGACACGTCGAGCCTCGCCGACAACACCTGCCCAGCCCCGCTCGGAGCGGTCATCGATGGTCCGAAGGCTGCCCGGATCAGGCGGGCGATGCGGGCTCTCGCCTCGGCCCAGTCCGGCGCGGCAAGGTCCGCCGCGGAGACGGCTCTGCTGCGGACGCTGGGCTACGATGGCGTTGGCGACCTGGGCGCCGAGGGACGATCGTGTGTCATGGAGTCGGCGACTGCCCCCCACCTGAGGGTCGCAGTGGGTGAGGTCTCCGCAGGCACTGCCCACCCTCTCGACTTCGTCGTACTCCACGACCGCCGGGACGCGGTGGACATGTTCGCCTTCAGCGGCAGCGAGAAGGGCTGCGGGGAATGGCGACTGCTCGAGGACCTGGACGGCGATGCGGTGCCAGAGGTTGTGGTCAAACACTACATCGGCGAGTACCAGGGCATTGCCACGCTCGCAGTGTGGCCGGCGGTCTTCCGGTGGGATGGCCACGACTACGTCCGGGCGGACGATGAGTACCCCCGCTTCTACGCCGAGCGCGTTCTGCCGGAGTGCCGGCGGCTGCGGGCCGAAGTGGAGGCAGCGCCTCGCAACGGCTCCCATGAGGAGCTCGACCGGCAGCTTCGGCACGTCACCGACCGAGCCGGCTTCCTCGCTCGCAAGAACGGCCGATCGGCAGCTCCACACAAGCCGTGAACTGCAGGTGGGGCGGTACTCGTGGCGCGGCCCAACAAAGCCAGCGTCTGGGGAATGCGGCGGTCCTGCATCGCTTGCGGGAAGGTGGTGGACCGGGGAACGGCGAATTCGGCGGTCGGACGAGGCGGTCCCGGTTCGCCGAACCCGACACGCCCCCCAGCGCTCATGCCTTCGGCGAACACGCTCCACAGCATGACATCGCAGTTCTCCCCTCGACGGCGAGGGTCGGCACACTTGCGGGTCACATCGGCTTGGCACGGTCGGAGCCCAGCCGAGCGGCGACTGAGAGGTGGTCGCCATGTTCTGCATCAGGTGTGGCCGGCACAACCCGGCTGAGGCGGCCCATTGCGCCTTCTGCGGGGCGAAGATCGCGGTGCCGGATGCAGAGCCGCAGGCAGTTGAGCCGCCGGCGCCTGTCCTCCGGGAGCCCGCTCAGGCAGCGCCTTCCGCCCCCCCGGCCGCGTCTCC
>VGFB01000802.1 GCA_016869015.1 Armatimonadota bacterium | reverse complement strand
CCTCCCACTTACGTTCTGGGCCCCGGCGATGAGGTCGAGCTGCGGGTCTGGGGCCGAGGCACCGAATACGTGAACCTGGTCCAGGTGATCTCCAACGACGGCGCCCTCTACGGGCCGACGGCCGGACGACTGCCTGTAGCAGGGAAGACGATCGTGGAGGCCGGCGACACCATCCGCGCCGCTTACGTGAAGTACTACCCGGAGTGCGATGTCCTGCTGACGGTCTCCATGCTGCGACCGGTCGAGGTGATGGTCATCGGGGACGTGCTCCACCCCGGCCGTCACCTGCTGCCCGGTCCGGCGACGGTATTCAACGCGCTGTACGCCGCCGGCGGCCCGTTGGAGTCGGGCAGTCTGCGCCGAATCGACGTGCGCCGGGGCACGACCCTGGTGGCCTCGGTGGACCTGTACGACTACTTGCTGCGGGGCGACACGACGGCGGACATCACGCTGCTGGCGGGCGACACGGTCTTCGTGCACGTCATCGGCCCCGTGGTCGCGCTGACCGGGGAGGTGCGGCGGCAGGCGCGGTATGAGATCGTGGATCGGGTGACGCTGGGTGAGGCCTTGGGGATGTGTGGGGGCATCCGGGGCTCGGCGTATGGGCAGCGGGTGCAGGTGAGGCGAGCGGAGCGGAACACCGAGCGCATCGTCGTCGAGGCCGACCTGGTGAACGAGGCGGAGACGTGGCGCACCGTGGAGCTGCAGGACGGGGACGAGGTGGTGGTGCTGCCGGTGCTGGAGGAGCTCCGGAACGTCGTCACGGTCGAGGGCGCGGTGCGGCGTCCCGACTCGTACGCGTGGGCCGAGGGGCTGACGCTCAGCGGAGTGATCGAGGCGGCCGAGGGTCTCAGCCCGGAGGCCCTGCGGGAGAGCGTGCACGTCCTGCGGGAGTCGCCGCAGGGGAGGCGCGATGTCCTGAGGGTCAATGTGAGCGAGGTGCTGGCGGGACGGGCCGAGGACGTGACCCTTCAGCCGCGCGACATCGTGCGCGTGTTCGCCGGGCCCGAGGTCGAGCCGAACGTCGTGTACGCCGAGGGAGCCGTGCTGCTGCCGGGGGAGCAGGAGTTCACCCGGGGGATGACGGTGGCCGATCTGGTGCGCGGCGCCGGCGGACTCCTGGTGGGGGCCTACGGGGAGTCGGCCACTCTCGTGCGGAAGGACGCTGCGTTTCAGGACACATACGTCGCGGTACCCGTGGGCAGGATCATGTCGGGGGCCGCGGACCTCGACGTGCCGCTGCAGAACCGCGACCGGCTGATCGTGGCGCTCCGCGAGGAACGGGCCCGCGAGCGGTTCGTGGAGATCGCCGGGGCCGTGGCGCATCCGGACCGCTACCCCTTCGGCGAAGGCCTGCGGCTCAGCGACCTCATCGGTCTGGCGGGCGGTCTCACGCCCGATGCCGGCGGGGCGGTGACGATCATCAAGGGCCAGACGGCGGGGGCCTCCGAGACGGTCGCGGTGGATGTCGCGGCGCTGAAGGCCGGCCGGCCGCTGCCTCAGGACCCGCTGCTGCGTGAGGGCGATACGGTGGCGGTGCAGTCGGTGGGGGGCTTCAGCGTCGAGGGGGAGTTCGCCGAGGTACGCGGCCGCGTCGCGAGGCCGGGCGTCTATCCGCTCATCGGCGCGGACGGTCGCCGGCTGCGCGCCTCGGAGGTGCTGGCGCTGGCCGGGGGGCCGCTGCCGGACGCGTACCCTGAGATGGCGTGCGTGTACCATACGGAGCGCTCGCTGCTCGACCGGCGCACGCGGGTCGCCACCGTGAAGGGCGCGCTGCAGGAGAGCGAGAGCGTGCTGCCGGACGAGCAGGAGGCCAGCCCCGCCACGCTCTACAACCCCGCGCGAGGCGAGGAGATGCTGCTGCGCGAGGCTCGGGAGCGGATCGCGCAGCTGATCAGCGGGGGGCGAGGCGAAGCCTTCGTCGTGCTGCCGCCGCGCGCGCTGGCGGACGTGCGCATCACCACGGGCGTGCCCGTGGACCTGACGCGGGCTGCCGGCAAGCCGCGCGGGCGTGAGGACCTGCAGCTCCAGCACGGCGACATTCTGGCCGTCTTCCAGCGACCGGACACCGTGGTGGTCGACGGCGCGGTGGCCGCCCCCGGGCCCCAGCCCTTCGTGGAGGGGGCCACCCTTCGCCAGTACCTCTACGAGGCCGGCCGACCGACCCGCGACGCGGACCTGCGCTTTGCGGTCGTGGTGCACTACAACGGGCAGGCGCGCCGCCTGCAGAGCGGAGATCGCGTGCGCCCGGGCGATTGGTTGCTGGTGCCGACGAAGTACACCGTCCACAAGGTGAGCGGGGCCGCTCAGGAGTCCATCACCGATCGCATCACTCAGCTCCTGAGCACGTTCGTGATTCTGCGCAAGCTGTGAGGAGGTCGGCCGCCGCGTCACGATGGTACCTCCCGAGGCCGACCGTCAGGTCGTCGTGCCGGACCACGGTGGCCGCGACCTCAAGCCCGATACCCTCCGTCGGATCATCCGCGCCACGTAGCGACCACCCCCAGACACTCGGAGGAGCCTCATGGATGCCCTGGCGATGCTGGCGCTGTCGTGGTGTGCTGCGGGAAGCTCCGACGTGGCCATCGAGCACCCGCGGTTCGCGTTGCGCCTCTCCGACGCCGCGGCTTGCGTGTCGCTCGCGGCGGTGAGTGACCGCCGCACGTGGGACTTGTCGGCCCGCCCCACGCCCCTCGGCGAGGTCTACGTGGGGGGCCGGCTGCACAAGGCCTCGGCCGCCTCCCTCGACGGCGACGCGCTGACCGTTCGGTTCGACGGGACGGACACCGTCCTGTCCTACGGGCTTGAGCCCGCCGAGGACTGGGTGGTCCTTCGGCTGAAGGCCATCGCGGGTGCGCGGCCCGACTCGGTGACGCTCCTGCGCTTGCCGGCTCCGGAGGGGATGCGGATCGGTCCCCGGCTCAACGCGGCCTGGGATGCGGATACGACCGTCTGCCTCATGGCGGCGACGCGACAGGCCGACTGCCGCGCCGGAGGCGCCCCTCCGACCCTCGTCGCCACCACTCAGGATGCGCCCGGGCCTCGACTCGAGGGGGCGGCGGTCGCCCTGATCGTCTGCCCGACGCCGGACTTCAAGGCGGTCGCCCGCCGGGCCTCCCACGCCTTCGGCCTGCTGACCAACGAAGCTCCCGACGGCACGCCCGTCAAGGACACCGACCTGGTGCGCGGCTCCTACTGGTTCCTCGATGTCACCGAGGCGAACGTG
>VGFB01000801.1 GCA_016869015.1 Armatimonadota bacterium | reverse complement strand
CCGCCGCGCCAGCGTCGCCTGAGCCGCAGCCAGGAGTTCGCGGTCCTGGGCCAGCCGCAGCTGCCAGTAGGCCGCCCGCGTGCCGGCGACAAGCTCGAGCCGGAACTCCTCATTCCCCGCCACTGTGGCCGCCAGCTCGTGGCGGGCGGCGCGGGAAGCCCACTTGCGACGGCCGCTCAGGTCGAGGACCGAGGAGACGGCGGCTTCGAGCTGCTCGATGATCGAGGCCGGCGACAGGGCCAGACGCACGGGCTCCGGTCGTCCGGCCGCCTTCGCCTCCGCCTCGGCCGCCGCCAGCTCCGCCGCCTGCACGGCCAGCTGCGCGTTCGCCTCGAGCGCCCGTGCCACGGCCTCCTGCGCGGTCAGCGCAAGCTCGCCCTGAGCAAGCGCCGGAAGGGGCAGGGCAACGACTAACGCTATCAGCATACCAGGCATGGCATCACTCCCCAGCAGGTCCGGCGTGGGCACGGAAGGGCCATGGCCGACGGCGCGGGTCAGGCGACCCGCAGGCACGGAACAGCGAACGGAATCGCGGTGCTAGATGGGGGGTGCGCGGAGACGCGGGCTGGTACAGTGCGGGGCCATGCGCTCAGAGCGGTCCCACGAGAGGCACGGGGCGTGCCGCCCGTCGGCGGGAGGTTCCATGCGCTCGGCAGGAACGCCCGTCACGTCCGTCGGGTGAGCGATGCCGAGCGGCCGCGCGCCGGTCGCCTCGTCACAGGGGCACCACTCGACCGGACGGCACGGTTCCTCCGCCGGGCAGTGGCAGTGGGGGGCTTTGGGCGGGCTCACGACGGCGCAGACCGCTGCGTCGGCGTGCGAGTCCTCAAGGCACAAACAATGCGCGTGCCCGAGTACGAGGGCCAGGATTGCGAGGCGGGCGAGAGTCCTCAGCCGGCTCACCGTCCCATGGGGTTCTGCGTCTGCAAACGCCAGGCCTCGGCGGAAGGTTCCCGCTCCGGTTGGGTCGCCCGACTCAGCGGAAGCACACCAGCCGGCCGTCAGCAAGACCCAGGTAAGCGCAGCCATCCGAGATGGCCGGAGAGGAGACGGTGCGCGCCCCCAGGGCTGCCGCGGCCCCGAACCGCAGCGTCGCGGCATTGAACTGGTACAGGTAGGCGCCGTAGTCGGCGAGGTAGAGCACCGGTCCAACGGCGGCTGCGGCCGAGTCGCTGAAGCAGACTCCCGAGCCGCCGCGCGGGCGGATCATCTGCCCTCGGGCGCCCGTCTCGAGCGCCACGCTCCGCAGGATCCCCTGCCAGTTGCCGTAGCCCTCGCCGGTCAGGAACCAGACGGCGTCGCCGAGGACGGTCGCGGGCGTGGCGACCGACATCACGCCCTCCTTGTCGGTCTGCCAGGGGTTACGGCCGGGCGCGCCCCAGACCCGACGGCCGGTGGCGAGGTCCAGCACGTCGACGTTGGTGGAGTGCCCCGGAGTGAGTTGGCTGCGAGAGAGCGAGCACACCACGACGCGGGAGCCCGTAATCACCGGGCAGGCGATGACGGGGCCGTCGGCGGCGAAGGGCTCCGGCCAGACCTCCGCGCCGTCGGCAACGCGCACGCACGTGACGCGCCCGCTCCAGTCGGCGAAGACGACCACGTCCTCCGTTGCCGCTGCGCCGGCGTGAATCTCGTCGCCGGCCTCAGTGCGCCACAGGGCGTCACCGCTTGCTGGATCGAGGGCGTACAGCCGGCCGTCGGTACTGCCGCACAGGACCCTCCCGCCGATCGCCAGCGGCGGCGCGACCACCGATCGGCCCGTCCTCGCGCGCCAGAGCCGCCCGCCGGAGGGGAGATCGTAGCCGTACACGTAGCCGTCGGTCGCGCCGAAGCAGATCCGCCCGTCGACGACGCATGGGGCAGAGACGATGGGGCTGCCGATCTCCGCCTGCCAGAGGGGCGCCCCCGTCTCGGCGTTCAGCGCATGCAGCCCGCCGGTCGTCGTGCCGGCGACCACGAGGCCGGAGACGACCGCCGGTGAGGAGTCGACCGGCCCACCGAGGTTCGCGGTCCAGGCGGTCTCGGCGAGGGTCGGCGCCGGGCCCTCGGCCTGTCCGGAGCGGGCCGGATCGTGCCGATACATCGGCCAGTCGGCGCGGGCCGTCGTCAGCGCCGCTGCGCCCAACACCCACAGCGCTCCGACCTTGCACAGCCATCGTCCGGTCATCGGCGGGAGGGCCTCCCTGCAACGGTCTTCCACCCTCAACACGAACGCACCGGGCCCGAGGTTGTTCCGCCGGCGCCGCGGCGAAGGCCCGGCCCCGCGACAGGTGGAACCACCTGGCGCGGCCTGACAAACACGGGGCGGGCGGTGCACTATGCAGACGGCTTACCTGACGGCAGCGCTGGGGATCGCGGCGGGGCTCGGCGCCGTTCCCGGACTGGGGGCACAGACGATGGACTACGGCATCGGCTCGTGGAAGACGGAAGGTCTCGGGAACCATCGGGCCGTGGTCGAGGTGGCAGGACCGGCCGAGGCGGTGAGGGTTCATCTTCCCTGGCGGCGGCGCGACCCGCAGCCGGAGAGGAAGGCGGTCATCGTCTGCGACGCGTCGGGCGAGCGGGTCCGGAACGCTGCGACCCCGACGCTCGACCGCGAGGCGGGCGAGGTGGTCTTCCAGCCGACGAGCGGAGCCGGCATGTACCACGTCTACTACCTCCCGCACGCCACCAGCGGCCTGAGCTACTCCCCGACGGTGCAGTACCTGGCGCCGGAGAACACGGCTGACCCGGCCTGGCTCGCGCGGAACGGGCTGAACAACGGCGGCGGATGGCGCGAGCTGCCGGAGGCCAGGCTGCTGCGGTTCGAGGCCTGCAACGAGTTCCACCGTTTCGACCCGATGGAGGTCATCGCGACCGCGGACGAGACGGCGGCGCTCGTGGCGCAGCACCCGGGCCGGCCCCTGCTGGTCTTCCCCGAGGACCGTCGGCTGTCCATCCGGATGGCCGACGATCTCCCGCTGCGCTGGATCGAGCGCGGGCCGGGCGGTCCGGTCCGGGGCGAGGCGGCCCGGAACGAGTACTCCGCCTTCCAGCTGGGCCTCTTCGCAGCCGGGGGGGCGGTAGAGAGCGTGCGCGTGCGGTTCAGCGATCTCACGGGGCCGGGGGGCGCGATCCCGGCCGCGGCCCTCTCCTGCCTGAACCTGAGCGGGACGGACTGGCTGGGCCGGCCGATGCGGGGAAGCGTCTCGGTGCCCGACGGGAAGGTGCAGGAGCAGTGGTGCGGG